>JAVJTC010000040.1 GCA_040219085.1 Acidimicrobiales bacterium | reverse complement strand
CTCACGACGTTCTAAACCCAGCTCGCGTACCGCTTTAATGGGCGAACAGCCCAACCCTTGGGACCTGCTTCAGCCCCAGGATGCGATGAGCCGACATCGAGGTGCCAAACCTTCCCGTCGATATGGACTCTTGGGGAAGATTAGCCTGTTATCCCCGGGGTACCTTTTATCCGTTGAGCGACGGCGCTTCCACACGCAACCGCCGGATCACTAGCTCCTACTTTCGTACCTGCTCGACTTGTAAGTCTCGCAGTCAAGCTCCCTTGTGCGCTTGCACTCGACGACTGATGGCCGACCAGTCTGAGGGAACCTTTGAGCGCCTCCGTTACAATTTAGGAGGCGACCGCCCCAGTCAAACTACCCATCTGGCACTGTCCCTGACCCGGATAACGGGCCGAAGTTAGATTTCCAATATGAGAAGGGTGGTATTTCAAGGACGACTCCACACCAGCTAGCGCCGATGCTTCCTAGTCTCCCACCTATCCTACACAACTCAGACCAAAAACCAATACCAAACTGTAGTAAAGGTCCACGGGGTCTTTCCGTCCTTCTGTAGCTAACGAGCATCTTTACTCGTACTTCAATTTCGCTGGGTCTATGGTTGAGACAGTTGGGGAGTCGTTACTCCATTCGTGCAGGTCGGAACTTACCCGACAAGGAATTTCGCTACCTTAGGACCGTTATAGTTACGGCCGCCGTTTACTGGGGCTTAGGTTCAGAGCTTCGCCCGAGGGCTAACCCTTCCCCGTAACCTTCCAGCACCGGGCAGGAGTCACAGCGTATACAGCGCCTTACGGCTTCGCACGCTGCTGTGTTTTTAGTAAACAGTCGCTTCCCACTGGTTTGTGCCACCCCTTCGAGCTCAGGGAGTAAATCCCGTCACCCTATTGGGGTCGTCCTTCTCCCGAAGTTACGGACGCATTTTGCCGAGTTCCTTAACCATAGTTCTCCCAATCGCCTTGGTATTCTCTACCTGTCCACCTGTGTTGGTTTGGGGTACGGGCACCACACGTACTAGCTAGCGGCTTTTCTTGGCAGCATAGGATCGGTGACTTCGCCTGATTCGGCTCGGCGTCGCGTCTCAGGATTGATGAGGACCGGACTTACCTGGGCCTCTCCCTACACGCTTACCCCAGGATAACCATCACCTGGGATCACTTACCTTCCTGCGTCCCCGCATTGCTTGCCGCCACAACCTGGGTCGGTTCGTCTGCCGGCCGTTTTACGGGCTAGCAGCATCCCCTTAGCAAAGTTGCTTTGGCATGGGCGCATAATGTGGTGGTACTGGAATATCAACCAGTTGTGCATCGACTACGCCTTTCGGCCTCGTCTTAGCTCCCGACTCACCCTGGGAGGATTAGCCTTCCCCAGGAACCCTTGGACTTCCGGCGGAGGGGTTTCTCACCCCTCTCTCGCTACTCATGCCTACATTCGCACTCGACCACGCTCCACGACGGTTTCCACCGCCGCTTCTCTGCAAGATCGACGCTCCGCTACCACTCGTACTTGCGTACGAATACACAGCTTCGGCTCTGTACTTGAGCCCCGTTACATTGTCCGCGCAGGATCACTCGACCAGTGAGCTGTTACGCACTCTTTCAAGGGTGGCTGCTTCTAAGCCAACCTCCTGGCTGTCTGTGCAATCCCACATCGTTTACCACTTAGTACAGAATTAGGGGCCTTAGCTGGTGTTCTGGGCTGTTTCCCTCTCGACCACCGAAGCTCATCCCCCGGGGTCTCACTGCCGCACTCTGGAACCATGGCATTCGGAGTTTGGTTGGGGTCGGTAACCTTGTGGGGCCCCTAACCCATCCAGTGCTCTACCTCCATGGCTGAACATGCGACGCTGCACCTAAATGCATTTCGCGGAGAACCAGCTATCACCGAGTTTGATTGGCCTTTCACCCCTAACCACAGGTCATCCCCTCCGTTTTCAACCGAAGTGGGTTCGCGCCTCCACGGAGTCTTACCTCCGCTTCACACTGCCCATGGCTAGATCACTCGGCTTCGGGTCTACAGCATGCGACTGAACGCCCTGTTCAGACTCGCTTTCGCTCCGGCTTCCCCTCACGGGTTAACCTTGCCACACACCGTAACTCGTAGGCTCATTCTTCAAAAGGCACGCCATCGCGGCCACTGTTCCGAAGAACAGAGACGACGCTCTGACTGCTTGTAAACCAACGGTTTCAGGTACTATTTCACTCCCCTCCCGGGGTACTTTTCACCTTTCCCTCACGGTACTAGTTCACTATCGGTCACTGACATATACGTAGCCTTACGAGGTGGTCCTCGCAGATTCACGCCGGCTTTCCCGGATCCGGCGCTACTCGGGAGACACGATCGGAGGCAAGATGCGTTTCGTGTACGGGGCCATTACCCTCTACGGCCGACCTTTCCAGGGTCGTTCCACTACACACTTGCTTTGTAACTCCGTGAGGACTCTGACGCGTCCTCAATCGGTTCCCACAACCCCGGGGTGGCAACGCCGTCAGGCTTTCCACCACACCGGTTTAGGCTCATCCCGTTTCGCTCGCCGCTACTCAGGGAGTCGCTGTTGCTTTCTCTTCCTCTGGTTACTTAGATGTTTCAGTTCACCAGGTTCCCTCTACCTGCCCTATGTGTTCAGACAGGAGTAACACCCCATGACGGGTGCTGGGTTTCCCCATTCGGTCATCCGCGGATCGACGCTTAGTCGGCAGCTCCCCGCGGCTTATCGCAGCCTCTCACGACCTTCATCGGTAGTCAGTGCCAAGGCATCCACCGTTGGCTCTTAGTAGCTTGGAATTTCTACATTTCAAGAAATTGATAAATATCATCTATTTAAAGATGCTCGTGCTCGCTATGCAATTCTCAAGAGGCGTACATGACGAATGCCCCACACCGAGGTGAGGGGCAGAGCGTCTGTGAAGTAGATGGTCTTGTCGACCACGCCTTCAAAGCGGAAGAGACGAACACCGACACTGCGCTCCTACTCACCTGCAAGCAGGTTTTCATGAGGGCAGTGAACGAATAGCGAGTGCCTAACTGGGAACCTACTCGAGTCGCCGGCTCATATGAGCCAGATCATCGAGAGGAGCTCCTTAGAAAGGAGGTGATCCAGCCGCACCTTCCGGTACGGCTACCTTGTTACGACTTCACCCCAATCGCCAACCCCACCTTCGGCAGCTCCTTCCCCGAGGGGTTAGGCCACTGACTTCGGGTGTTGCCGACTTTCGTGGTGTGACGGGCGGTGTGTACAAGGCCCGGGAACGTATTCACCCCGGCGTTGCTGATCCGGGATTACTAGCGACTCCAGCTTCATGAAGTCGAGTTGCAGACTTCAATCCGAACTGAGACCAGCTTTATGGGATTCGCTCGACCTCGCGGTCTCGCAGCCCTCTGTACTGGCCATTGTAGCATGTTTGCAGCCCTGGATATAAGGGGCATGATGACTTGACGTCATCCCCACCTTCCTCCGAGTTGACCCCGGCAGTCTCCTACGAGTCCCCACCATTACGTGCTGGCAACATAGGACGAGGGTTGCGCTCGTTGCGGGACTTAACCCAACATCTCACGACACGAGCTGACGACAGCCATGCACCACCTGTGTATCGCCCCGAAGGACACCATATCTCTATGGCTTTTCGATACATGTCAAACCCAGGTAAGGTTCTTCGCGTTGCCTCGAATTAAGCAACATGCTCCGCCGCTTGTGCGGGCCCCCGTCAATTCCTTTGAGTTTTAGCCTTGCGGCCGTACTCCCCAGGCGGGGCACTTAATGCGTTAGCTACGGCACGGAGCCCGTTGATAGAGCCCCACACCTAGTGCCCAACGTTTACGGCGTGGACTACCAGGGTATCTAATCCTGTTTGCTCCCCACGCTTTCGCTCCTCAGCGTCAGTTCCGGCCCAGAGCGCCGCCTTCGCCGCTGGTGTTCCTCCCGATATCTGCGCATTTCACCGCTACACCGGGAATTCCACGCTCCTCTACCGGACTCTAGTCATGGCAGTATCAGATGGCGTCTCCGGGTTGAGCCCTGAGTTTTCACATCCGACTTACCAAACCGCCTACGAGCTCTTTACGCCCAATAATTCCGGACAACGCTTGCCCCCTACGTGTTACCGCGGCTGCTGGCACGTAGTTGGCCGGGGCTTCTTCTGCAGGTACCGTCATTTTCGTCCCTTCTGAAAGAGGTTTACAACCCTAAGGCCGTCTTCCCTCACGCGGCGTGGCTGCGTCAGGCTTTCGCCCATTGCGCAAGATTCCCCACTGCTGCCTCCCGTAGGAGTCTGGGCCGTGTCTCAGTCCCAGTGTGGCTGATCGTCCTCTCAGACCAGCTACCCGTCGTTGCCTTGGTGAGCCGTTACCTCACCAACTAGCTGATAGGCCGTGAGACCCTCCCGAAGCGCCTGAACTTTCCTCAACTGACCATGCGATCAAAGGAGGTCATTCGGTATTAGCCACGGTTTCCCGTGGTTGTCCCGAGCTTCGGGGCAGGTTCCTCACGTGTTACTCACCCGTTCGCCACTCGATCATGTGTCGGTGCAAGCACCGACGGATCGCGTTCGACTTGCATGTGTTAGGCCCGCCGCCAGCGTTCGTCCTGAGCCAGGATCAAACTCTCCGTCAAAATCTCGGGCCCTGCGGAGCGAACTCCGTGGTGCCGTCGACTCAGTGCGTGGCCGGCATGTTCTCGCGCCGACCCAGCGAATTCGAAGAGCCGGACGCCCTGAGGGCGAACCCTCTCACGTCCGACAATCCAAGCAATTCTGTTTACGGGGTCACGTCTCGACACACGAGATTGCGTCCGACGTGCCCGCACTGGCTTTTCGTCTTCTCTTCCGTTTTCAAGGAACGACATGGCCGGCGTACCGGCCGCAGCCGAAATTCCACCCGGAGGTGTGCTTCGGTGCCGCTGCCCCTGTCGGAGGCGAATACTGCCTCTCAGGAGCGAAGAGCTACGCTACCGACGCCGCAGCGGAACGTCAACCGCCTCGAGCAGATTTCTCGATCGTCACGAGGTGGCGGGCCTTCTTGCCCCGCTGCAGGAGCAGGTAGCGCCCGCCGATGGTGGCATCACGGCTGACCACGCCGCCCTGAACCTTCTCCCGGTTGATCGAGACCGCACCCTGGGCGAGCTGGCGGCGTGCATCGGAGCGGGACGGGCTCAGTCCCGTGAGCGTCAACAGATCGACGACCGCCTCGTCCCCGTCGAGGACCTCGGCGGAAAGCGTCGTCTCGGGCACGACACCATGCAGGGCCCCGAGCATCTCGGCCGAGAGTTCCCCCGAGCCGAAGAGCGCCTGGCCGGCGAGGGCGGCGGCACGTGTGGCGCCGGCACCGTGGACGACGGTCGTCACAGCGTCGGCGAGGCGGCCCTGGGCGACCCGTGCCGCCGGATCGCGGGTGTGCTCGACCATGACCGCTTCGATCTCCTCCGGCGACAGGAAGGTCAGTTGCAGGAGCATCCGGGCCACGTCGGCATCGTCGACCCGCAGGAAATACTGATGGAACTCGTAGGGCAGGGTCCTCTCCGGGTCCAGCCAGACCGTCCCTTCGGCCGTCTTGCCGAACTTCGCGCCATCGGCCCGGGTGATGAGTGGCCAGGTCAGGCCGTGTGCGGACGCGCCGCTGCGGCGCCGGACGAGGTCGATGCCCGCCGTGATGTTCCCCCACTGGTCCGATCCACCGACCTGCATCGTGACCCCCTCGTTCTCGTGGAGCCACCAGAAGTCGAACGCCTGGAGCAGCATGTAGGTGAACTCGGTGAACGAGATCCCCGTCTCCGCGGCCATGCGGGCCCGCACCGACTCCTTGGCCACCATCTGGTTGACGGTCACGTGCTTGCCGACGTCGCGCAGGAACTCGATCAGCGAAACCGGCGACGTCCAGTCGAGGTTGTTGACCAGACGCGCCCCGTCGTCGAAATCCACCAGGCGCTCGAGTTGTGAGCGGATCCCGGCGACGTTGGCCTCCAGCGTCTCGACGTCGAGAAGGTTCCGCTCGTCGGAGCGACCGCTCGGGTCCCCGACCATCCCGGTGGCGCCGCCGACGAGGAGGAACGGCGTGTGTCCGGCCATCTGGAACCTCCGCATGGCCAGGACACCGATCAGGTTGCCGACGTGGAGGCTCGATGCCGTCGGATCGATTCCGTGGTACACCCCGACGCCCCCGTCGAGGTGGTTCCGCAGTTCGGTCGGATCGGTGCTGTCGTGGACGAGACCCCGCGAGGTGAGGTCGCCGAGCACGTCGGAGGCTGACACGTTGAACTCCCGTGTGGTGTTTGGCGGGTGCCGCATCAGCGGCACGGGCGGACCGTAGTCTGGACGTCAGCGGCCGACGCGGAACAATGCAGAACAATGCGGAACAACGAGGTCCGGCGGCCGCCGGTCGTACCCACGACCCGATCTCACCCGTCGTCGTGAAGGACACTCTACGCGTGCGAACCCGGCTGCTGTCCCTGGTACTGCTCATCGGCCTGGTGGCCGGTGCGTGCAGTTGGGACACGCGCGATCTCGAGGTCACGGTCCCCGAGCAGGCGCAGTCCTCGTTCATCTACGCGGCCGACGGGACGCTGCTCACGTCCTTCCAGGGGCTCGAGTTCAGAATCAACGTCGAGACGATCGACGAGATCCCCCAGATGGTCCAGGACGCCGTCGTCGCCATCGAGGACGAGCGCTTCTGGCAGCACAGTGGTGTGGACTTCCAGGCGATCCTGCGTGCCGCCCGGTCCAACATCAACGTCGGCGGTGTCTCCGAGGGTTTCTCGACGATCACCCAGCAGTACGTGGGCATCACGTTCCTGGACCGCTCCGACCGCACGGCGTCACGCAAGACCGAGGAGATGGCCCTCGCCTGGCAGTTCGAACGCCAGTACACGAAGGAGTTCATCCTCGTCCAGTACCTCAACTCGGTGTTCTTCGGTGAGCGTGCCCGCGGCATCGTCGCCGCCGCCGAGGTCTACTTCGACAAGACACTCGACGAGTTGACGCTCGCCGAGTCGGCGCTGCTGGCCGGACTCATCCAGGCCCCGACGTCGTTCAACCCGTACCTGAACCCCGAGGACTCGGTGGAGCGGCGTCAGGCCGTGCTCGAGCGCATGCTCGCCAACGAGTGGATCAGCGAGAAGGAATACGACGAGGCCCGCACCGAGCCGCTGCGTCTCGCCGACCGCAGCCAACCCGAAGAGGTCAGGTACCCCGCGGGTCACTTCGTCGCAGACGTCCGCCAGTGGTTCGTCAACAACCCGCTGTTCGGCGACACGTTCGAGGAGCGCGAGGAACTTCTGCTCAACGGCGGCCTGACCATCAGGACCACGATCGATCTCGATCTACAGGCCAAGGCCGAAGCCGCCGTGGCGGAGGTGCTCGCCGACGAGGGCCCCGACGGACCCACCGCTTCGGTGATCCTCATCGAGAACGCCACGGGCTACGTCAGGGCGATGGTCGGCGGCGAGGACTTCTTCGGGGATGCCCCCGACGCGGAGTTCAACCTCGCAACCCAGGGCGGACGCCAGGCCGGGTCCGCGTTCAAGCCTTTCGTTCTCGCGGCCGCCCTCACCCAGGGCTTCCCGATGAGCAAGACATACCCGGCGCCGCCGGTCATCGAGATCCCGCTTCCCAACCTTCCCGAACCATGGCGGGTCAAGGGAGGTGGCAGCGGCGGGCCTGTGACACTGGACCAGGCGACGATCAGCTCCTACAACACCGTCTACGCCCAGCTCATGATGGATGTGGGCCCCGAGAACGGCGTCGCCATGGCGAACAATCTCGGCGTCGAGGCCGAGTTGCTGCCGGTCCCGGCCGCGGTACTCGGCACCGAGAACGTGACGGCCCTCGACATGGCGACGGCCTACTCCACCTTCGCCCGACGAGGCGTCCTTCTCGAGCCGACGCTGGTGACCGAGATCGTGCGTGCGGACGGGACGATCCTCTATGAGCACTCCGTCGACTCCCGCCGGGTCATCACCGCCGACGTCGCCGACCAGGTGACCCAGGCGCTCACCGGCGTCATCGAGCGCGGCACCGGAACCGCCGCCCAACTCGAAGGCCGGCCCGCAGCGGGTAAGACGGGCACCGCCGAGAACGCAGCCGATGCCACCTTCTCCGGCTTCACCCCCCAGTACACCGCGTCGGTATGGGTCGGCTTCCCTGAGGAGCAGATCCCGATGCTGCCGCCGACGACACTCATCCAGGTGTTCGGAGGGTCGTACCCGGCGAGGATCTGGCAGCGCGTCATGACCGCGGCCACCGAGGGGCTGCCCGTCGTCGAGTTCGTCCCCCCGGTGGCGACCACCGTCCCGACCTCCATCCCCACCGAGTCGGTGATGCCCGACCTCGTCGGGATCGACATCGTCTCGGCCCGGTCCCTGCTCGAGCAACTGTTCCTGGTGGCCAACGTCACCACGTTCACCAACACGGGCGAGGAACCCGGAACCGTCCTGAACCAGTCACCCGCGCCCGGCACGATCGTGCCGACGAACGTGCCAGTGGCACTCGAGGTGGCGGCGAGCGGGCTCACTCCCACTCCGGGAGACGGACCCGGAGGAGGCGGCGGCGGGGGCAGCGACGACGGTGGCGGCGGCCTCGGCGATCCCAGCGATGACGACGACTTCCAGGGGTCCGACCCGGACAACCTGATCAAGGTTCCCAACGTCGTCGGGCTCAGTGCAGGTGAAGCGACTTCGCTGCTACGAAGTGTCGGCTTCGCCGTGACCGAGATCATCCAGCCGGGAACCGGCGCCTCCGCCGACCTCGACTCCGGCACGGTGTGGCGTCAGGAGCCGATCGGCGGCCTCGAGATCTCCGACGCCAACCAGGCCACGATCTTCGTGCAGCCATGAGCCAACCAGACATGACCCAACCAGAGGAGCGTTTCTGGACCCTCGGTCGTGCCATGGCGACCCTCGTGCTGGTCGTCATGGCCGGTGCGTGGGTATGGGGCTTCTCCCCCCTGGCTCCCCGGGGCCACCCGGACCGCATGGAGGACCGGACGTTCCCGGAGGCGGCCCAGACGGTGTGCGGGGCCGTTCGCGACCAACTCGATCTGCTCCCACGCGCCTTCGAGGCGCAGGACCCGGCCGAACGCGGGACCTTCATCGACGAGGCGTCGGTACTGCTGCGCACGATGGTCGACGACCTCGAAGACATCGCGCCCGTTGTGGTCGCCGGCGACGGCGACGCCGGCAACGTGCAGATGTGGCTCGCCGACTGGCGGACCTACATCGGTGACCGGGACACCTACGCCGACGTGCTGCGAACCGGCGAGGACCCGGCGTTCACCGTCACCGCGATCGACGGGGCTCAGGTCACCGAACGCATCGACGGTTTCGCCGATGCGAACGACATGGAGAACTGTCAGGTCCCCCAGGACGTGTAGCGCTCCCGGGCGGCCGCGAGCAGCCTCACCATGCCGACGTCGGGTTCGAGTGCCGCCATCTCCGTGGGCGTGAACCAACCCAGCGCCGTGGACTCGTGGTTGCCCACGGGCTCCGAGTCCGGTGGCGCCACCACCAGGAAGCGGACGTCGAGATGCAGATGGGCGTCCTCGGCCGGAGGGTCCACCTCGTGGACATCGAGGTCGACCGGGACGGGATCGACCCGCAGTCCCCAGATCCCCGTCTCCTCGGTGGCCTCCCGCAGGGCAACCGCGGCCATGTTGGCGTCGCCGTCGGCGTGGCCACCCGGTTGCAGCCAACGGCCGAGCTTGCGGTGCCGGAGCAGACATGTCCGCTCCCCCGCCGCGTCGAGGACCAGGGCCGAACCGGTCAGGTGACCGGGCCGACAGGTGCGGTCGAGCACGTCGGACCTGCTGTCGATGATCGCGAGAATGCGGTCGCGGTGCGGGCCCGGCGGGCACCCGGCGACCACCGCGCGCGCCACCGCGGGGTCGGTCGCGGACCGCATGGAGTCGTGAGTCGCGTCCAGCAGCGTCATGCCCGTGGGCCGGGCCTGGCCCGCGAGACGTTCTCGTCGCCCTCGACGTACCACCGCCAGGGGAGATCCGCTCCGTGGGTGAGACCGATCCTTGCGCTGTTGGCGATGCTCCCGGGCCGGAATCCATCATCGTCGATGACGACCGGCGAGGCGTCGGCCACGAGGTCCGTGCCGTCGAGGCCGCCGTCGATGCCCAGGGCGGCGGTGAGCTTCGCCGGCCCCGAACACAGGTCACGCCGGCGGCGTGCCGCGGGTCGACGGGACCACATCCGCGCCTCGCCCTCCACCGGATCCAGCGCCCTGATGAGAACCGCCTCGCTCACCCCGACTGCTCCGCAGACGACGTTGGCCGCCCAGTGCATCCCGTAGCTGAAGTAGACGTAGAGGTGGCCGGCCGGGCCGAACATGACCTCGGTGCGTGGCGTCGGACCGCGGTAGCCGTGGCTGCCCGGATCATCGGTGCCCCTGTACGCCTCGACCTCCACGATCCGCCCGGCGGTCGGGCCGTGACGCAGCACCCTGCCGAGTAGATCGACTGCGACCTCCCGGCTGTCACGGCCGAACCATTCACGATTCGGACTCATCGAGCCCCAGGCGGCCCACGTCGGCCGACAGGCGGGCGCCGAAACGGGCGATCTGTTCGAGTACCGGCTGCGCGCCGCCGCTGCCGGGTGTCGACCGACGCGACAGGGCCACACCCGGCTCCAGCAACTGCGCCGCGGTCGGACCGAGGGCGGGCTCGGCCTCCACCAACTCCGCCAACGTCGCCTCACCGGCCAGGGCCCGTCGCACGAGGTCCCCCACCACGCCGTGTGCGTCCCGGAAGGGCATCCCGTTCACGACGAGCTGGTCGGCGAGGTCCACCGCCGCCGAGTAGGGCGAATCCGCAGCCTGGGCCATCCGCTCCGTGTCGAAACGGAGGGTCGCGATCGTGCCCTCCAGGGCCCGCATCGTCAGCGTGACCGTGTCGACGGCGTCGAACAGCGGTTCCTTGTCCTCCTGCAGATCCTTGTTGTAGGCGAGCGGGAGACCCTTGAGGACCGCGAGCAGACCCGTGAGGTCACCGATCAGGCGCCCGGCCTTGGCGCGGGCGAGTTCGGCCACGTCGGGGTTCTTCTTCTGCGGGAGCATCGACGAGCCGGTCGAGTAGGCGTCGTCGAGGGCGACGAAACCGAACTCGTCGGTCGCCCACGTGATGATCTCCTCGCCCATGCGAGAGAGGTGGATGCCCAGCAGCGACAGCACGAACAGCGCCTCGGCGACGAAGTCGCGGTCGCTGACGGCATCCAGGGAGTTCTCGAAGCGGCCGGCGAAGCCCAGCTCCGCGGCGACGAAGTCCGGATCGAGCGGCAGTGACGAACCGGCGAGGGCACCCGCCCCCAGCGGCGAGACGTCGAGGCGGGCCCGACAGTCGATGATCCGGTCCACATCGCGGCTCAGCGCCCAGCCGTGGGCCAGCAGGTGGTGGGCGACGGTGACCGGCTGGGCCCGCTGGAGGTGTGTGTATCCCGGCATCCGTGCATCGCCGAGCTCGTCGGCGCGTGACAGCAGCACCGTCTGAAGGGCGATGATCCTCTCCCCCACGGCCACGAGTGCGCCCTTCGTCCACAGACGCAGATCGGTTGCGACCTGGTCGTTGCGACTCCGACCGGTGTGCAACTTCGCCCCGGCCGGGCCGGCGAGTTCGGTCACGCGCCGCTCGACCGCGGTGTGGATGTCCTCGTCGGTCTCCGCGAACGCGAAGGTCCCCTCCTCGAGCTCGCGTCCGGCGACGTCGAGCGCGGCGAGGACGGCCTCGCCCTCGCCCTCGCTCAACAGGCCGACCTTCATCAACCCGCGGACGTGGGCGCGCGAACCCGCCACGTCCTCGGCCGCGAGGCGCTGGTCGAAGGGCAGGGAGTCGTTGAGGAGCCGCAGGGCCTCCGAGGCGTCGCCGGAGAATCGTCCGTGCCAGAGCGTGCTCACGGTGGCGATCCTAAGACAGGGTCCGGCCGCGGGCGGCTGCCGTGCGCAGCCTGAGGGCATTGAGCTTGATGAACCCCTCGGCGTCGCCCTGATGGTACGCGCCCTCGTCCTCTTCGAAGGTGACGATCGCCTCGTCGAACAGCGAGTCGTCGGAGCGTCGGCCGGTCACCGTCACATTCCCCTTGTAGAGGTCCAGGCGGACGACGCCGTTGACGACCGTCTGGGAGTCGTCGATGGCCGCCTGGAGCATCTTGCGCTCCGGGCTCCACCAGTAGCCGTTGTAGACGAGGCTCGCATAGCGCGGCATCAGTTCATCCTTGAGGTGCGCCACCTCACGGTCGAGCGTGATGGACTCGATCGCCCGGTGCGCCCGCAACATGATCGTCCCGCCCGGTGTCTCGTAGCAGCCGCGTGACTTCATCCCGACGTAGCGGTTCTCGACGATGTCGAGGCGGCCGATGCCGTTGGCGCCACCGACGCGGTTGAGCTCGGTCAGCATCTCCGCGGGGCTCAGGCGCTTCCCGTCCAGTGCCACCGGGTCGCCGTTCGCGAACGTCAACTCGATCGTGGTCACCTCGTCGGGTGCCGCCGCGGGGCTGACGGACCAGCGCCACATGTCCTCCTCGGAGGCCGTCCACGGATCCTCCAGAGGACCGCCCTCGTAGGAGATGTGCAACAGGTTCGCGTCCATCGAGTACGGCGACCCACCGGTGCGCTTCATCTCGATCGGGATCCCGCGACTCTCGGCGTAGGCGAGGAGGCTCTCGCGTGAATTCAGGTCCCATTCCCGCCACGGGGCGATGACCTTGATCCCCGGCTTCAGTGCGTAGGCACCCAGCTCGAAACGGACCTGGTCGTTGCCCTTGCCGGTCGCGCCGTGCGACACGGCGTCGGCACCGGTGGCGTCGGCGATCTCGACGAGTCGTTTCGCGATCAGCGGGCGGGCGATCGACGTGCCGAGCAGGTACTCGCCCTCGTAGATCGCGTTGGCACGGAACATCGGGTAGACGAAGTCGCCGACGAACTCCTCGCGCAGGTCCTCGATGAAGATCTCGTTCACACCCATGGCCTCGGCCTTGGTGCGGGCCGGCTCGAGCTCCTCACCCTGACCGAGGTCGGCTGTGAAGGTGACGACCTCACAGCCGTAGGTCTCGGTCAGCCACCGCAGGATGACCGACGTGTCGAGACCTCCCGAGTACGCGAGAACGACCTTGTCGATGTTCGTGGTCACTGGGGTCCTCCTAGAGGCCGGAAAGCTCACGCAGCCGGTCCGAGACAGCGTCGACGGGATGGCCGGCTGCGACGACGATCATGATGGTGTCGTCACCGGCGACGGTACCGATGATGCCCTCGACACCGGATCTGTCGAGGGCCGACGCGACGACGTGGGCCGACCCGGGCGGGGTCCGCAGAACGACGAGTGGAGCGGACACCGCGACGTCGACGACCCAGTCGCCGAAGACCCGCGCGAGATGGTCGTCGGGGGCGATCTGCTGGCTCGGGAGTTCGGGCACGGCGTAGACGGTCTGTCCGCCGGGCATCCGCACCTTGATCGCGCCGAGATCCTCGAGATCCCGGGAGACAGTCGCCTGTGTCGCGCGGACGCCCTCGTCGGCGAGCAGGTCGACCAGTTGCGTCTGGCTCGTGACGGCCTGTGAGCCGAGCAGAGCGGCGATGCGGTGCTGACGTTGGGCCTTGCCCAGCCGCTGCTCACTCACGTCCTCTGCTCCACCGTGGCGCCGGCCTCCATGAGAAACTCGAGAACGCCACGGGCGGCGGCCATCCGGTTGCGGGCCTGGGGCCACACGCGACTCGCCTGACCCTCCAGCACGGACGCCTCGACCTCTTCGCCCCGGTGGGCGGGGAGGCAGTGCATGAACACCGCCCCGCTGCCCGCGCGGCTCATGAGAGCGTCGTCCACGCCGAACCCGGCGAAGTCGGCCCGGCGCCGTGCGCTCTCGGCCTCCTGGCCCATCGAGGTCCACACGTCCGCGTAGACGACGTCGGCGCCCTCCACCGCCCGGGCGGGATCCCCCGAGATGTCGACCCGGTCGCCGGCGGCCCCGATGCGGGCCAGATCCTCGTCGCCGAAGCCGTAGCCGTCGGGGTGCGCGAGGCGGAAGGAACCGCCGGTGGCGAGAACTCCGATGGCCAGGGATCGCGCCACGTTGTTGGCATCACCCACGTAGGCGACGCTGCGACCGGCGAGCTCGCCGAATTCGTCGCCGATGGTCAACAGGTCGGCCAGCGCCTGTAGCGGGTGCGAGGTGTCCGAGAGCATGTTGACCACCGGGACGTCGACGACCGCCGTCATCCGTTCGAGCTTCGAGTGCTCGAAGACCCGTGCACCGATCACGGCGTGGTAGCAGGCGAGCGTGCGGGCGACGTCCTCGGTGGTCTCGCGTGTGTCGAGGCCGACCTCGTCGGGGCGGATCGTGACCGGGTGACCGCCGAGACCGACGACGGCCATCTCCATCGAGTTGCGCGTCCGTGCCGACGGCTTCTCGAAGACCAGTGCCACACCGCTGCCTGCGAGGACCTGCGCCGGTTGCGGAGCGCGGGCCAGGGTCAGCACCACCTCGATCTCCCCCGGGGTCAGGTCATCGATCTCCAGCAGGTGTCGGGTGGTCATGAGAGGGCTCCAAGTGCCTCGCCGAGGAGGGTGGCGATGCGGTCGACGTCGGTGGCTTCGATGGTGAGGGCGGGCGCGCAGCGCACGGCCGTCTTCGTGGACGGCCCGATGACGAGGCCGACCCCGAGTGCGGCCGAGACCACGTCGGACGCGGGCCGGTCACCGAGTAGGTCCGGGTCGATCTCGGCCGCGATCAGCAGACCGCGGCCGCGTACCGAGGCGACTCCCTCGAGCGCCGACAGCGCCGCGCTCAGCTGTGCGCCCTTCTCGCGAGCCAGCCGCGGGGCGTCGATCTCCTTCATCACCCGCAGAGTCGCCTTCGCAGCAGCGGTGACCAGCGGCTGACCCCCGAATGTGGTGGCGTGGTCGCCCGGCCTGAACGCCGCCGCGACCTCCCGCTTCGCCCAGCACGCACCGATGGGCACGCCGTTGCCGAGCGCCTTGGCCATTGTGACCACGTCAGGCACGATCCTGTCGTGTTGATGGGCGAACCAGTCACCCGTCCGCCCGAGGCCGGTCTGCACCTCGTCGACCATGAGGAGGATCTGACGCTCGTCGCACAGCGCCCGCAGGTCCCGCAGGTACCCGTCGGGGGGGACGTTGACGCCACCCTCGCCCTGTATGGCCTCGACCATGACCGCCGCGGTCCACTCGTCGATGGCGGCGTCCAGGGCGTCGACGTCTTCGAACTCGACGTGGCGGAACCCCTCGGGCAACGGCTGGAACACCTCGTGCTTCTCGGGCTGGCCCGTGGCGTGCAGCGTGGCGAGTGTGCGTCCGTGGAAGGACCGCATCGCCGTGATCACGCCGTAGCGACCATGGCCCGCCCACCTGCGGGCGAGCTTGAACGCGCACTCGTTGGCCTCTGCACCGGAGTTGGCGAAGAAGACCTGGCCCCCGCCACCCATGAGGCCGTCGAGGGTCCGAGCGACATCGCCGTTGTGTTCGGTGGCGTACAGGTTCGAGACGTGGAGGAGCTTGCCGGCCTGCTCGGCGATGGCGGCCGTCACCGCCGGATGGGAGTGACCCAGGCTCGTCACAGCCAGGCCGCTGAGCGCGTCCAGGTACTCGTTGCCGTCGCGATCCCACAGGGTGGACCCGTCGCCGCGGACGAACATCACCTGCGGCGGGCCGTATGTCGGCATCAACGGGCACTGTGCCTCATCGGCGCCGGCGCCGACCGCGCTGATGTGGGTGCTCATGGCGTCTCTCCGATCGTGATCATCGTGCCGATACCCGCGTCGGTGAAGAGTTCCAGCAACAGCACGTGGGGCCGCGTGCCGTCCACGAGGTGGGCCGAGGCGACGCCACCGGTGACAGCCGCGACAGCGGCTTCCAGCTTCGGAATCATGCCGCCCAGCGCGGTGCCTTCGGCGATCATCGCCCCGACCTCGGCCGCGGTCGCGCGCGCCACGAGCGAGGACGGGTCCTCCGGGTCCGATCGAAGCCCGTCCACGTCGGTCAACATGATGAGCTTCTCGGCGCCGAGAGCGGCCGCTATGCCCCCGGCGACGGTGTCGGCGTTGATGTTGTAGGCCTGACCGGCCGCGTCGGAACCGATCGTGGAGATGACGGGGATCAGCGACTCTGCCAGGAGCCGGTCGATCAGCGTGGGGTCCACCGACTCGATGTCGCCGACGAAGCCGAGCTCGGGGTCACGCGCCGACGCCCTGATGAGGCCGCCGTCCTCGCCCGACACGCCGACGGCGAGCGAGCCGTGGACGTTGATGGACGACACGATGTCCCGGTTGATCTTGCCGACGAGGACCATGCGGGCGATGTCGAGCGTCTCGGAGTCGGTGACCCGCAGGCCCTTCTTGAACGTGGCCTCCTTGCCCAGTCGGGCCATGAGCTCGCCGATCTGGGGGCCGCCGCCGTGGATCACCACCGGGCGGATCCCGACCGAGTGCATCAGGACGATGTCGGCCGCGAACAGACGCGCGAGGGCCGGGTCGGTCATGGCGTGGCCGCCGTACTTCACCACCACCGTGCGCTTGGCGAACCGCTGGATGTAGGGAAGGGCCTGGGTGAGGACCTCCGCCGTCGCCTCGGGGTCAGAGCGTGGATCCATCAGCTCGTCCCCATGTTCTCGTCGACGTAGGCGTGTGTGAGGTCGTTCGTGATGATCTCGGCGGCGCCCGAGCCCAGACCGAGGTCCACGTTGAGGGCGAGGGTCCGCCGCTTCATGTAGGCGACCAGCTCCTCGGAGGCCGGGCCGGCCGGCTCGCCGTGTCGGTACACCACGTGGTCGCCGTAGGCGATCGTGAGCCGGTTCGGGTCGAAACCGATCCCCGCCGCGCCGAACTCGGACGCGATCCGCCCCCAGTAGGGGTCCTCGCCGTACCAGGAGCACTTGACGAGTTGACAGTTGGCGCAGTCGCGGGCGGCCGAGGCGGCCTCGGCGTTGCTGAGGGCGCCGGTCACGGTGAGTATCACCGTCTTGGTGGACCCCTCCGCATCGTTCGCCATCTGAAAGGCCAGGTCCCGACAGGCCGCGGTCAGGGCGACGTCGAGTCGGTCGAGGTCGGTGACCCCCGACCGCCCGTTGGCCAGCACGAGGACCGTGTCGTTGGTGGACTCGGCACCGTCCACGGTGAGCCGGTTGAACGACGCGGCCACCGCCCGACGCAGGCTCGCCCGCAGGTCCTGGGACTTCGCCGCGTGGTCGGTCGTCAGAATCGCGAGCATCGTGGCCATGTTCGGCTCGAGCATCGCCGCGCCTTTGGCGATCCCGCCGACGGCGAAGCCCTCACCGGAGATCAGCGTCGTCTTGGCGACGGTGTCGGTCGTCATCATCGCCCTCGCCGCGGCCGGCCCACCGTCGGGCGTCACCGCGGCCGCGACCCTCGGTATCCCCGCGCTGATGACGTCCATCGGCAGGTGGTAGCCGATGAGCCCGGTGGAACAGACCAGGACCTCCTCGGCCGGACAGCCCACGGCGTCCGCCGTCTCGCCGCACATCCGCACGGCGTCTTCCATCCCCTGTCGCCCCGTGGCGGCGTTGGCGTTGCCACTGTTGACGATCACCGCTGCCGCGTGACCGGCGGTGGCGTCGAGGTGCTCGCGGCTCACGAGCACCGGCGCGGCGGTCATCTTGTTGGAGGTGAACACGCCGGCAGCCGGCACCGGCCCGGCGTCGTCGGTCACGATCAGCGCGAGATCGGGGTCGCCGGACTTCTTGATGCCCGCGGCGATTCCCCCCGCCGAGAACCCCTCGATGTCGGTGACGCTCACGGTGTCACCCCCACGAGGGGCAGGCCGGCGGTCTCCTCGAGACCGAGCGCCACGTTGGCGCACTGCAGGGCCTGACCCGAGGCTCCCTTCACCAGGTTGTCGATGGCGGCGATGACCACCACGTGGCCCGTGCGGGCGTCGTGACGGGCGGTGATGTGTACGCAGTTCGAGCCGAGCGTCGCCTTGGTCGACGGCGGCCGCTGCGACACGACGACGAACGGTTCGTCGGCATAGGCGTCCTCCAGCGCCGCCAGCAGCGTCGCCGTGTCGGTCGGCCCGGAGGGTCTCGCGTAGCAGGTGGCCAGGATCCCCCGGTTCATCGGCGCGAGGTGCGGCGTGAACAGGACCGTCGCGCCGAGGGCCGCGTCGATCTCCGCGACGTGGCGGTGCCCATCGAGCCCGTACGCGGTGAAGTCCTCGTCGACGGTGCAGAACGTGGTGTTGGCCTTGGGGGGACGACCCGCCCCGCTGACACCGCTCGCGGCGTCGACGATGATTCCGTCCCGCTCGATCAGCCCGCCGTGGACGAGCGGGTGCAGGGCCATGATGGCCGCGGTCGGATAGCAACCCGGGGCGGCGACGGCATCCGCACCGGCGATGTCGGCGCGATAGAGCTCGGGCAGCCCCGTCGCGAACCGTCCGAGGAGTTCGGGGGCCCTGTGGCGCGCGCCGTACCACGTCTCGTAAGCGTCGGCATCGATCCGAAAATCCGCCGACAGGTCGACGAGTACCTTCGCCTTCCCCAGCAGGTCCGGCACGACGTCCTGGGTGAGGCCGTGGGGCAGGGCCAGGAACACCACATCCACCCCGTCGGCCATCGCCGGGTCGTAGGCTTCGTACACCTCGGTCGGATAGGCGGCCGCCAGCCCCGGGTAGAGGTCGGCGACCTTCTCACCCGCCTGGGAGTCGCCGGTCACGACGGACACCGTGAGATCCGGGTGTTGCGCGATCAGGCGGAGGAGCTCGGCTCCCGTGTAGCCCGACGCGCCGATGATGACTGCGGTATGCACCGCATGATCATACGGATACCCGCATGATCATGCAACTCTATTCCGCAGGAATGGTCCCCAGCAGTTCGAGGACCCGGGTCGGGGTCAAGGGGGTAGTCGTGACCTTCTGTCCCCCCGCGGCGATGATCGCGTCCTCGACCGCGTTGGTGAGCGCCGCAGGTGCGAGGACGGTGCCGCCTTCGCCTACACCGCGGGAACCGATCAGCTTGTCGGTCTCGAACTCGAGATGGTCGAGCTCGAAGTCGGGCATCTCGGCCGCCGTCGGCATGAGGTAGTCCATGAACGTGCCCGTGAGGCACTGACCCTCGTCGTCATAGACCACGTGCTCATAGAGCATGCCGCCCAGACCCATCGTGATGGCACCGCGGACCTGACCCTCGACCACGGCCGGGTTGATCATCTTCCCGCAGTCCTCGACGGACAGGTACCGGCGGATGTCGATCTGGCCGGTGTCGGGGTCGATCTCCACCCAGCAGCAGTGCGTCGCCTGGGAGAATCCACCGCCTTCACCGTCGTAGACAACCGATGCCTGCAGGTCCGTGTCGGTCCCCTCCGGCAATGCACCGGGGGCCATGTAACAGGTCATCGCCAGCTGCGAAAGCGGCAACTGGGCCTCGGGTGAGCCCTTGACGGAGATGATGGCATCTTTGATCTCGAGATCGGCGGGGCTCGCCTCCAACATGTCGGCTGCGATGTCGAGGATCTTCGCCCGGACCTCCTGGGATGCCATGACGACACCACCGCTGGCCATCGTCGCTGCCCGCGACCCGCCCGTGCCGATCATCGTGAACGGCGTGGTCTGCGTGTCCCCGAATACGAGGCGGACGTCGTCGAAGGGAACACCGAGCTCGTCCCCCACGAGTTGCGCCAGGGTCGTCTCGTGCCCCTGACCATGGGGCATCTGCGGCGTGTACACGGTGACGTGACCGTCGGGCTCCACCTTGATGCGTGTGGGCTCCGGACCGAACGGGAATCCGACACTCGCCCAGTACTCCGGTGTCCCCGGTGCCGGCTCGATGAACGAGGTGATACCGAAACCGACGATGCGGCCTTCGGCGCGCTCGGCCTCCAACTGGGCGTGCACCGCCTCGGGGTCCGACAGCTCGACCGCCCGCTTGAACGTCTCGTGGACGGTGACGTTCTCGAGCGTGTAGCCGGTCGCCATCTCGTAGGGCTGCTCGGCGAGTGTGACCATGTTGCGCTCGCGGACGGCCACCTGGGTGATCCCGAGCTCGCGCGCGACCAGGTCCATCAGGCGTTCCCGCACCAGCGTCTCCATGGCCCACGGACCTCGGATCGACACGTACGACGCCTTGTTGGTGACCGCCACCGTCTCGTCGAACTCGTAGGCGGGAACCCGGTAGGGCGCCGGGAGGGTGGTGCGCATCAGACCGGTGAAGACCAGCGGTGGGGGCATGATCGGATAGGCGCCCTGGTCGAGAACGACCGAACCGCGCATGCCGAGGATCTCACCGTCGGCCCGCACGGCGATCTCGATGCTGACCGTCTCGTCGCGACCGTGACCCGCGCTGATCAGGTTCTCGTTGCGGTCCTCGATCCACTGGACGGTGCCACCGACCCGGCGGGCCGCAGCGCACAGAGCGAAGTCCTCGCGGTAGGGCGACCACTTGAGGCCGAATCCGCCGCCGACGTCGTTGCCGAGCACACGCATCAGATGTTGGGGCTGGTTGATCGCCGCCGCGACCAGGAACTTCAGCAGGTGCGGCGTCTGACATGCCGCCTCGTAGGTCAGCATCTGCGACGCCGGCTCGAAGGTGGCCACGCCACCGCGGGTCTCCATGGGGACCGGCGCCCAACGGTGCTGGGCGAACGTCTCGGAGATCACATGATCGGCCTGCGCGAATGCGGCCTCGACGTCACCGGACGACGTGTGGTTCCGGTAACGGATGTTGCCGGGAACGTCATCGAAGAGCTGCGGTGCGCCGTCGGCGAGAGCCTGCGTGCTACTCGTCACGGCGGGGAGCTGGTCGTAGTCGACGACGATCAACTGGGCCGCGTCCTCGGCGATGGCACGGCTCTCGGCGATGATCATCACGACGGGCTCGCCGACGTGCCTGACGGTGTCCACCGCCAGGACCGGGTACGTGGGTGTCACCAGACCCGGGACCTCCGCCCCGTAGTTGCAGGGGTTGGTGATCTCGGCCATCTCCGCGCCGGTGATGACGTCCGCAACACCCTCGAGTGCCCTGGCATCGTCCACGTCGATCGAGACGATGGTCCCGTGCGCGACCGGACTCCGCAGGAACACGGCGTGCAACAGGCCCCGGGGATTCACGTCGTCGACGTACCGGCCGCGTCCGGTGAGGATGCGCAGATCCTCCTTGCGCTTGACCCGGGAGCCGACCAGGCCGCCCATCACGCTCGTGCTCGCGGTCGCGGTCATCGTGCACCCCCTGCGGCGCGGACGACGGCGTCCACGATCGTCTCGTATCCCGAACATCGACAGATGTTGCCCGACAGGTACTCGCGGATCTCGGTACGGGTACCGCCGTCCGGGTTCTCGTTGAGGTACCCGACCATCGACATCAGGAAGCCGGGCGTGCAGAAGCCGCACTGGAAGGAGTGACACTCCCATGCCGCCTCCTGGACCGGATGCATGACGCCGTCGGTCTCGAGGCCCTCGACGGTGGTGATCTCAGATCCCTCGGCCTGCACGGCGAGAACCAGACAGGACCTCACGGCCTCACCGTCGAGCAGAACCGTGCAGGCACCGCAGACACCGTGCTCGCACCCCAGGTGCGTCCCGGTGAGGCCCAGCTCGTCGCGCAGGAAGTCTGCGAGCGAGCGCCTCGATTCGGTGGCGCCGTGGCGGGCCCGGCCGTTGACGGTGACGTTGACCTCGCTGAGCCCCATGTCAGTTCCTCGCTCGTTCGATGGCGGTTCCGAGTGCCCGTCGTGCGAGCACTCCGGCGACGTGTCGGCGGTACGCCGAGGAGGCGTGCACGTCGGAGGGGGGATCCAGTTCCGCCGCGGCCGCCGAGGCTGCGGCTGCGATGGCGTCCTCCGACGGCGAGACGCCGTTCAGGGCGTGCTCGGCCGACGTGGCCCGCACCGGCGTGGAGGCGACACCGGAGAAGGCGATCCTCACATCTGCGAGGTGATCCCCGTCGAGCGTGACCGAAGCGCCCACACCGACCATCGCGAAGTCCCCGTGGCGACGGCTCAGCTCCTGGAACGAGGTGCCGGAGCGTTCCGCCGGGACCGGCAGGTCCACGTGGGTAAGGATCTCGCCGGTGCGCACGTCGGTGGTCAAGAACCCCTGGAAGAAGTCCGCGGCCGCGACGCTGCGCTCGCCGTTCGGACCTGCGAGGTGCATCGTGGCGTCGAGAGCGAGCGCGATGGCCGGGAACTCCGCGGCCGGATCGGCATGGACGAGGCTCCCGCCCAGCGTGCCGCGGTTGCGGATCTGCGGGTGGCCCCACTGCGGCAACGCCTCCGCGAGCAGGGGACAGTCGGTGGCGACCACGTCGGAGCGCTCGGCCGCACGCTGACGGGTCATCGCGGCGATCCGTAGGGATCCGTTGACCCGCTCGATACCCGACAGGGCCGGGTTCAGCCGGTTGAGGTCCACCACGTGGTCCGGCTGGGCCAGGCGCAGCGCCAGCATCGGGAAGAGGCTCTGTCCTCCCGCCAGAATCCTGACCTCGCCATCAGCGTCGAGGTCGCCCAACAGGCGCACCGCCTCCTCGACAGACGACGGCGCGTGATACTCGAACTGCGCAGGCTTCATCCGGTCCCCCCTGGACGTTTCGGAGCAGAACCTACGACCAACGGCGATCTCCCGCAATCCGGCTCAGACCCGATGCGGGACCTCAGTCCCGCAGGCGCGCCCCCACCGCTTCGCCGGCCGCAATGCATCGGTCCCGCACCGCGGCGACCTCGTCGTCGGTCAGCGTGCGGTCATCCGCCTGGAAGCGCATACGGAACGCGAGGCTCCGCAGCCCCTCGCCCAGACGCTCGGAGCGGTGCACGTCGAAGAGTTCCAACCCGGCGAGCAACTCCCCCGCCGCGTCACGCAGCGCCGAACGCAGCGCAGCCGCGGGAACGTCGTCGCCCACCACGAATGCCAGATCGATGTCCGACGACGGGTACCGGCTGAAGGGTTCGAGCTGGTGTTCGCCGTGGGGCAACCCGAACAGAACCGTCAGGTCCACCTCGATCCACGCCACGCGCCCGGTGATCTCGAAGGCCTCCAGCACGTCGGGGGCGATCTCTCCGGCAACGCCGACTTCGGTACCCGCTGCGTTCAGGCGGGCGGCCCGGGTGGCATGCAGACCGGGGACGGAGGCGTTCTCGAGCGACGCGTCCTCCACGAGCAGGTGCTCGACGAGGTCCCACCAGATCTCGGCGGCGGCGGGTGCCTCACGTCCCGCCAGCACGACACCGAGCACCTCTCGCTCGTCGGGAAGCGCAGCCCCGGCCGGCACCGCCCCGAAGGTCGTGCCGAGCTCATAGAGGCTCACAGCGTGATTGCGATGCGACGCGTTGTACGCAACCGCCTTCAACAAACCGGGCCGCAGCGACGAACGCATCACCGACTCCTCGGACACCAGCGGGTTCGTCACGACGATCCCGGCCTCGTCCAGGCCCGCCTTGGCCAGATCCCCCGGAGCGAGGAACGGAAGCGGCATCGCCTCGGTCACCCCCCGCCCGATCATCAGCGCCCGCACGCGCCGCCGGTCCTGCTGCGCGGCGGTCAGCGCGCCGGCCCTCGCCGACGTCGGCACGGTCTTCGCGATCTTCGAGTACCCGTGGTGGCGGGCGACCTCCTCGATCACGTCGATCTCGGTCGTCGTGTCGGGACGGAACGACGGCACGGCGACGTCACGATCCTCACCGACCGGCGTCACCTCGAAACCGATCGGCTCGAGGTACCCGTCCACCATCTCCGGCGTGATCTCGGCCCCGAGGATCTCGTTGAGCCGCGACGTTCGCAGGCGGACCCTCGCCGGCTCCGGAAGCTGACCGCGCTCGTCGACCACACCGGACGCCAGCTGGGCGCCGCCGGCCATCAGCTCGGCGAAGCGAGCCATCGCGAGATCGGCGATCTGCGGATCGATGGTCCGCTCGAAACGCCCCGACGCCTCGGACCGCAGCGCGTGGCGGCGGGACGTGTGGGCGATCGACGGCGGGTCCCACCACGCCATCTCGACGATGGCGGACGACGTCGTGTCGGAGATCTCCGTCGACGCGCCACCCATCACGCCGGCGAGGCTGATGACCGCGTCGTCGGCATCGCAGATGACACCGTCGGACGGATGGAGCTCGCGGGTCACGTCGTCGAGGGTGACGAGCGTCTCGCCCTCCCGGGCACGCCGCACCCGCAGGGCACCACCGGTCACCGTCGCGAGGTCGAACGCGTGGCTCGGCTGGCCGAGTTCCAACATCACATAGTTCGAGACGTCGACCACGTTGTTGATGGGGCGCATCCCGAGCGCCCGCAGGCGGTTGGCGATCTTCGTCGACGACGGGCCGATCCGTACGTCGTCGAAAACCCGGGCGACGAAACGTCCACACAGGACGGGGTCGAGGATCTCGACGGAGATCCGCCCGGTGGCGTCGTCGCCGGCTTCGGAGACCACCGGCGACGGTGGCGTGAACGGCACCCTCAGCCGGGCAGCCAGATCACGGGCCACACCGACCACCGACAGGGCGTCGGGCCGGTTGGGGTTCACCTCGAGATCCCACAGGACGTCACCGTCGAGACCGAGCGCCTCGGTCAGCGGCGTTCCCAGCGGGTGGTCGGGCAGGATCATGATTCCGCCGTGGTCCGATCCGAGACCGAGTTCGGCGGCCGAACACAGCATCCCGTTGGACATCTCGCCGCGCATCTTGCGGGCTGCGATGTCCATCCCGTTGGGCATGGTCGTGCCGACCGTCGCGAGCGGGACGAGGTCCCCGACCGACATGTTGAACGCGCCGCAGCACACCTGCAGGGCCTCGCCGTCGCCTCGGTCGACCTGGACGAGCTGGATCCGGTCGGCGTCGGGGTGTGGAGACAGCTCGAGCACCTTGGCGACGACGATCCCGTCGAGGCCCTCGCCGAGGATCTCCATCTCCTCGACCGCGAGGCCGAGATCGGAGAGCTCCTCGCCGAGGTCGACGGGGTCACCTGTGATCGGGGCGAACTCCTGGAGCCACGAGAGCAGGACCTTCACGCGTTTTCCTCGTCGTCGATGGGATGGTCGTCGTTGGTGGCTCCGCCGAAGTGGGCGGAACTCAGAACTGGGTCAGGAACCGGACGTCGTTGGTGAACAGGTCACGGAGGTCATCCGCTCCGTGGCGGCTGATCGCCATCCGGTCGATACCGAATCCGAACGCGAACCCGCTGTACACCTCGGGGTCGATGCCGCCGTTGCGCAACACGTTGGGGTGCACCATGCCGCAGCCACCGAGCTCCAGCCACTCACCGTCGGCACGGCGGATGTCGAACTCGGCCGACGGCTCGGTGAAGGGGAAATAGGACGGGCGCAGTCGCGACGTGACGTCGCCGCCGAAGTAGGCCTTCGTGAACTCCTCGATGGTCCCCGCGAGGTCCCCGAAGGTGATCCCCCTGTCCACCACCAGACCCTCGATCTGGTGGAACACCGGCATGTGGGTGGCGTCCGCGGTGTCACGACGGAACACGCGGCCCGGCGCCACGATGTAGATCGGCGGTTCGCTCGCCTCCATGACCCGCATCTGCACCGGCGAGGTGTGGGTGCGAAGAACCGTGGACTCGGCCTCACCGATCTCCACGTACAGCGTGTCCTGCATGTCACGGGCGGTGTGGCCGGGCGGGAAGTTCAGCGACTCGAAGTTGTACCAGTCGGTCTCGATCTGGGGGCCTTCGGCCACCGTGAAACCCATTCCGACGAAGACGTCGATCAATTCGTCGATGGTCTGAGTGACGAGGTGGTGGTGTCCGACGCCGCCGCGGGGCTCGACCTCGGTCAGGTCGAGGCGCTCGGCCTCGAGCTTCCCGGCCAGCTCCACCGAGCGCAGTTCGTCGCGGCGGGCGTCGAAGAGCCCGTCGATGGTCGCACGGATCTCGCCCAGGAGCTTTCCGGCGGCGGGCTTGTCACCGTCCGCGAGGGACCCGATCTCGCGGCGTGCGGTGACGAGAACGGAGTCCTTCCCCGTCAACTCGTTGCGGAGCTGATCGAGACCCGCGACGTCACCGAGTTCGGCCACGCCGGTCTGCGCGGCCGCGACGACCTCGTCGAGTCGTTCCCGCAGTGTGTCGAGTGCGCTCATGATCCGGTCAGGTTGGACGCGGTTATCGACGGATTCAAGTCGGATACTCCCCCGGCGCGGCGCCGGGCCGCCTCGAACAGCACGATCGCCGCCGAAACGCCGACGTTGAGCGACTCCACCGACGAACTCATGGGGACGCGGATCGCCTCGTCCACCTCGGCTGAGACGCCGGCCGGGAGACCGTGGGACTCGCTGCCGACGACGACGACGACGTCGGCGGGCAGCGCCGCATCCCACAACGACGAGGTGGCCGACGCGTCCGCGGCGACGGTCCGAAGGCCGGCCGCACGGAGCTCTGTGAGGACCGCGACCGCGTCGAGACCGTCCACCACCGGGAGACGGGCGACCGATCCGGCGCCGGCACGGACGACCTTGGGAGAGCGCGGATCCACCGAACCCTTCGTCAACACGACGCCTCGGGCACCCGCCGCCTCAGCGGAACGCACAAGCGTGCCCGCGTTGCCGGGATCTGACAGGTCGACGGCCACGACGATGGGCCCTTCGGGTGCCGCCAGCAGATCGGCGAGCGACCATGACGGCCATTCGGCCACGGCAACCACCGGTTGGGGCGTCACCGACGCGCCGACAGACTCGAGCGCGTCCGCGGTGATCAGGTTCAACGGTGTCGACGGCGACAGGGCGAGCCCGTCGAGTTCGGTGGTACGACCCTCGACCACGTAGACGGCATCGAGGACGCGTCCCGCGGCGACCGCCTCGGCCACCAGGACGCGTCCCTCGACCAGGAACAGACCCCGCGCACGTCGCTCCTTGGAGTCCGACGCGAGCTTGCGGAGGTCTGCGATCCGCGGGTTGCGGCGCCCGAGCGGCGCCGCTCCCGTGGTCAGGAAGCCGCCGCCTCCGTGGCCTTGTCGGCCACCTCGACGAGCGAAGCGAACGCGGCGGGATCGGTCACGGCGAGATCTGCGAGGACCTTGCGGTCCACTTCGACCTCGGCGAGCTTGAGCCCGGCGACGAAACGCGAGTAGGTGGTGCCGTTCAGGCGGCAGGCGGCGTTGATCCGCTGGATCCACAGCCGACGGAACTCGCCCTTGCGGGCCCGACGATCCCGGAACGCGTAGTTCCCGGAGTGCATGACCTGCTCGTTGGCGGCGCGGAACGACCGGCTCTTGTTGCCGTAGTAACCGCGGGCCTTCTTGAGGGTCGACTTGTGGCGCTTCTTGGACGCAACGGCGCGCTTGACTCTTGCCATCTCAGTTCCTTTCGCTCGTGCCCGGGCTCAGATGCCGAGCTGACGGCGGACGGTCGGCTCGTCGGCAGAGCTCACGAGGCTCGGCTGACGGAGTTGGCGCTTCCGCTTGGGGGACTTCTTCTCCAGGATGTGGTTCTTGTTCTGGTTGCGGCGGCGGATCTTGCCGCTACCGGTCACCTTGAAGCGCTTCTTCGCGCCGCTGTGGGTCTTCATCTTCGGCATCGTCGTCTCTCCTGCCGGCATGGCCGGCGATTCTGCGGGCACCGATCTCACCGGCGCTGTGTCACGCACCGGTGAAGCCGGTGCTACTCCTCGGCGCTCGCCGCAGCCGGTGAGGCCTCGGTCTGCTCGGGAGCTTCCTGTTCGCTGTCGTCGGCTTCCGCCGATGTCTGTTCGGTCTCCTCGGCTTCCGCCGCGTTCTTCTCGTTCGCCTTGCGTCGTTGCTGAGCGGACTTGTCCGGTCCGAGCACCATGATCATGTTGCGGCCCTCGAGGCGGGGGGCGTACTCGACGTTGGCGACGTCTTCGACGACGTCGGCCACCTGGTCGAGAATGCGCTTGCCCAGCTCGGGGTGCTGCATCTCACGGCCCCGGAACATGATCGTGACCTTGACCTTGTTGCCCTCTTCGAGGAACTCCCGGACCTTGCGGGTCTTGGTGTCGAAGTCGCCCTTGCCGATCTTCGGCCGGTACTTCATCTCCTTGACCGACACCTGGGTGCTCTTCTTGCGGGACTCCTTCGCGCGCTGCGCGGCCTCGTACTTGTACTTGCCGTAGTCCATGATCCGACAGACCGGCGGGTCCGCCCGATCGGCGACTTCGACGAGATCGAGGCCCATCTCACGGGCGAGTTGGAGCGCCTCGGGCAGCGGCCTGATGCCGATCTGTTCCCCGTCGGGGGAAACGAGACGTACCTCCCTGGCACGTATCCGATCGTTGATCCGTGGCTCCGCGGTCGTGGCTATGACCGATCACTCAGCACTATGTGACTCTCCCTCTCGATGGATGTGGTGACGTCGGCCACCACGGCGAACGGCGGGCGTCCGGTCGACGCCCGCCGCCTACCAGAGGAGGGGCCCGTGGATCACGGGTCCACGATCACGGGGGTGCCGTGGATCGTGGTTGCATCGACCCGGTCGCACGGTTCGCCCGATGTCACGCCCCGCGGGCGGGACGATCGGTCGGTGGCCGGGTGGGGTCCCCTGCCGGCGTCGCCGGTTCGGGGGCCCACTTGTCGCTTCGGTTGTGGCCCATAGGCTACCAGTGAGCCCGACCCAGCGACACGGAGGCGAATTCCCGATGAGTCTGTGGACTCCCGACGGCGAACACGAGGTCCCCCGACGCCCCTCCGGAGGCGAGCCCGAGCCCGCCCCACCCGAGGCCGCCGCTCCCACTCCGGGAATGGAGGGAATGCCCGACCTCGACGACCTGGACCCCGAAGAGCGCGCCCAGGCCGAACAGATCATGGCGGAGTTGGCCGAGGCCCGGGACCGTCTCGCCGAGACGCCCGTCGACGTCGTCGTCGCCAACCACGTGATGGGCTTCTACGAGTTGGCCGCGATCCATCTCAACAAGCAGCCACCCGGACTCGACGACGCCCGCACCGCCATCGACGCGATGGGCGCGGTCCTCGAGGCCCTCAAGGGGAGGCTCGGCGAGCCCGAACAGCCGCTGAACGAGGCTCTCAACCAGGTACGGCTCGCGTACGTGCAGCTCGCCAAGCAGGCGAAGGAGGGCGCCGGCGGGACTGAACCCGGGGATTCCTCACAGAGCCCTGAGAGCTGAGCCCTCCCACCGGCCCATCCGGCCCGGCACCACCTCGAAGGCCACGGCGGTTGCGACATCGATGAGACGCGTGCCGTCGGCGATCGCGGTCGAGTGGAACGGATAGTCCGCACCTTCACTGGAGACCACACCCCAGCCGACCTCGGCATCGAAGTCGGTCACCGTGCCGGTCAGGTGACCCCCGGCGAAATGCGGGGCCGACTCGGCCGTGGTCACGGGACGATCTTGGAGACCGGCATCTCGACGATGTCGGACGCGCCGGCGTCGCGCAGCGCGGGGATCAAGATGTTGATCTGTGACTTCGACACGATGGTCTCCACTGCGAAACCGGCGTCGCGGTAGAGCTGGTTCACCGTCGGCGCCTTCAGCGACGGCAACAGCTCGATCACCGTGTCGAGGTCATCTGCGCCCACGTTGAGCTTCACGAGCACACGACCACGGGCGTCGAGAACACCGAGCAGCAGCGTGCGGATCTGTTCCATCGCGTGACGCTTCTCGTCATCCGCGTGGGACTCGGGGTTGGCGACGAGCTCCGTGTAGGACGTCAGGATCTCACCGATGATCTTCAGGCCGGCGGCGCGCAGCGCCCGGCCGGTCTCGGTGAGGTCCACGACGCAGTCCACGATGTCGGGGGCCTTCGCCTCGGTCGCACCGTAGGAGAGACGGATGTCGGCTTCGATGCCCTTGTCGGCGAAGAAACGCTTCGTCAGCTCGGGGTACTCGGAGGAGACCCGGACGCCCTGGGGCAGGTCAGTGACCTCGTTCCAACCCGATTCCTGGGGCACCGCGACCACGATGCGCACCGGGCGACTCGTCGCCTTCGAGTACTTCAGCTCGCCGAGTGACTCGACCTTGCTGGAGGTCTCCTCCACCCAGTCCCGTCCGGTGATGCCGAGGTCGAAGAGGCCCTCGCTGACGTAGCGGGGGATCTCCTGGGGGCGCAGGATCCGCACGTCGGCGATGCGCGGGTCGTCGATCTCGGCCTTGTACGCGACGGACGAGCTGCGGTTCACGGTGAGGTCGGCGGCGTCGAACAGTTCGAGCGTCGCCTTCTCCAGCGAGCCCTTCGGAAGTACCAGTCGGAGCATGGCGCTCACGGTATCCGGGGGCGCACTCGTATCCGGAGGTCCGATCCCAGCCGTTCGACACCGACGATGTCGCCCCGCCAGATGTCGTCGATGGTCTCGGCGCTGTCTCCCGCGAACATGGGGGTTCCCATCGGTCCGAGCACCGCGGGCGCCAGGTAGATGACGTACTCGTCGATGAGCCCGGCGTCCTGGAGGTCGCCGATGACCGTCGGGCCGCCCTCGACGAGGAGTTCCACGACCCCCCGATCGGCGAGATCGCGCAGCACCTCACGGAGGTCGCCGTCGACCTCGAGGAACGGTTGCGCACGCGCATCGGGCGGTGCCGTCCCCAGGACGACACGTATCGGCTGGACGTCGTCGAGCTTCAGCGGGGCGGGCGGCGTCCAGTCGCGGACCGTGAGCGAAGGGTCGTCGGCGCGCACCGTGCCGGCACCGACCAGGATCGCATCTGCCGTCGCGCGGAGGCGGTGCCCGTCGGCGCGGGCCTCGGGACCGGTGATCCAGCGGCTCGAACCGTCCGCGGCGGCAACCCGTCCGTCGAGCGTGCAGGCCATCTTCGCGACCACGAAGGGGCGCCCTGTCGTGCGGTGGTGGAGGTAGGCCTCGAGCTGCTCGCTGACGCGGTCCGCCCCGACGCCCACCTCGACTTCGAGGCCTGCATCGCGGAGGCGCCGCAGTCCCCCGCCGGCGACGTTCGGATCGGGGTCACGTATCGCCACGACGACCCGGGCCACGCCCGCCTCGATCACGGCGTCCACGCACGGTGGTGTCCGCCCGTGGTGACTGCACGGTTCCAGGGTCACGTAGAGCGTGGAGCCCACAGCGGCCGACCCGGCGCGGTCCAGGGCGACGCGCTCGGCGTGACGCCCGCCCGGGCGTTCGGTGTGCCCCACGTGGCGGCGACCACCCGGCTCGACGAGAACGGCGCCGACCCAGGGGTTGGGCGGCGCGATCATGCGCGCCCGGTCGCCCTCGGCGATCGCCGCGACCATGTACGCCCAGTCGACGCTGGGGTGGCCCGGAGGGTTCACCGCCTCAGTGGGGTGTGGGGTCGTCGGCAAGGAGCCGTACCGCGTGGGGGACGATGTCGAGGACCGCCTCGGTTACCTCGACGCACCCCTTGGTCGAGCCGGGTGTGTTGAGGACGAGGGACTTCCCGGCGGTGCCGGCGATGCCGCGGCTGAGACGCCCCAGCGGGTTCACGAGACGCATCGCCTCGGCGAGGCCGGGGGCCTCACGGTCGATGACCTCGCGGGTGCCCTCGGGGGTGAGATCCCGTGGACCGAAGCCCGTCCCGCCCGTGGTGACGACCAGCCCGGCGAACCCGGCCGTCATCTCGCGCAGTGCCGCGGCGACGGACTCGGTCCCGTCGGCGACCGCCCTCCGCTCGACGACGTCGTAGCCGTTGGCGGTCAGGAGTTCTTCGAGGGCGGCACCCGAACGGTCCTCACGGGTACCCGCGATGACGCCGTCGGATGCGGTGAGGACCTTGGCCTCGAGCCCCCCGGTGTCGTTGTCGGCCATCGCCGCAAACTACGAGGGGACGCGCCCAAGACGCCAAACGGCTGCGATGTCAGCGCGCCGTGAACGTGGTGCGCGAGACCTCGGCGCCGGACCCGTCGACCAGTACCAGCGTGAAGACGTCCGGGAAGCCGTCGCTCGAATCGGCCACCCACGCAACAACCGTTTCGTCGTCCCGTCGGACGACCTCGTCCCGTCGGACGACCGCCGGAGCGGACAGGCGCGCCCGGTCCTCACGCTCGACGAAGGCATCGGCGACCTCGCCGACCACCGAACCGACCAGGACGTGGAAGCTCGGCACCCGGCCGTAGGTGATGTCGTCGCCTGCGTCCGTGTCGTGACAGACGGTGCGCTCGGGGTCTGCCTCGATGACCACGCACGGGGTCCCGTCGACCAGCCGCAACTCCCATTCGAAGCGACTGCTCCCGTCGTCCATCACCACCCCGTTGGCGAGTGCGTCGGACGCCGCGAACACCGCGGTCCACTCGGCCTCGAGGGCCGGGGAGAGCGGGCTGGTGAAACCACATTCCCACGCGATCGGATCATCGGTCGGCGCTCCCGACCATCGGGGCTCGCCGGAGACGAGCAAGTCGTCGCCGACTGCGACCTCGCGCTGGATCCAGACATCGATCTCGGCGGGACCGCCACCCCGGAACCATTCGTCGACAGCGAAACGCGCGAAGGGCTGAGGTATCGCCGTTCCCTCCTCGCCGTGGAGGCGTGGGTCGATGGCCTCGCCGACGGACACGACGGTTCCGGCGAACGCGAACGAACGGCGCGACAGGGTCTCCGGCGAGTACTGCTCGACGCAGGAACTGGCCCCTGCATCGTCGGCCACCTCATCGGGCGAAGCGACGACCTCCTCGCGGCCAGGCGCCGGATCCGCAGCAGATCCGCACGCCGCGGCGAGGAACCCCACCAGTGCCATCGCGACCGAGAGCCCCGCTCGGCGGTCGATCCGGGGCATCGGTAATCAGGCGGGGCCGACGTAGGCGTCGATCAGGTCCGCGATGGCCACCTTGCCGGGATCCGACAGGTGCAACATGTCACCGGAATACTCGGGGTGCGCGGCGATGAGCGGGGCCCAGTCGGCCACGACGATCTGGGGCCACCGGGCGGGCGCGGCGCGGATGGCGTCGTTGATGGTCACCCGCGAGGGCCACTTCTCCGGAACGGTCAGCCACACGACACGTTCCACGCCGGCAAGCACCTCCATCGCCCGGTCGATCTGGGACGCGTAGGTCCCGCCCTCCCCGTCGATGTAGTTGTTGCCCATCTGGATGACGACCACGCGCCCTATCTCGCCTCTGCGTGCGGCGAGGATCTCGATGGCCTGGGGCAGGCGACGGCTACCTGCGGCATCGAACGTGACGTTCCAGCCGTCGAGCGCGGCGGGAACGGTCTGTGACGCCCCGAGCAGGGTCGAGTCCCCCATGACGTAGACGCGGTTGTCGTCGCCGCTCAGGGGGACGGGTGTGACCGACGGTGTCGGTGCGACGGTAGGAGCGGGGGTTGCCACCGGCGCGGGAGGCGGCGTCGGTGCCGGTGTCGGCTCGGCCGTAGCAGTCGGCTGGGCCGTCGGCGATGGCGTCGGAGCCGGCGTCGTGGTCTCCACGGTGGGCGTCGGGCTCGGTGTCCCCGTCGGCGTCGGCGACGCTGTGGCGGCTGCGGTGACGGTCGCTGAAGGTGCCGCTGTGGGTGAGGGAGAGGGCGTGGGGGTAGGCGTCGCGCTCTCTGTCGCTGTCGGCCCGACGGTTCCCTCGGCCGAAAGTGTGGGCCGGTCGCCGGAGCCGCCGCAGGCTGCGACGAGGAGGGCGACGATCAGCACGGCGACGGCGACGCGGGCGGTTCTCACCGGTTCACCGCCGGGTCCTGGACGCGGGCTGTCACCGGAGCATTTTCGCACCCATCGCGCCGTCATCGGCTGCACCCCTCACGAAGTCCTTTCACCGACGATGACGTCGTCGACCGGACGACGGGGCGACCGCGTCGCCTTCTTGGAGGGCCGGCCGAGTCTCACGATCACCTGGGGATGACGTCGTTCGGGGACGAGCGCCTGGAGCCGGGTTCGCAGCGCCGGGATCTGGCAGGGCTGGTTGAGGTGCCCCGCCGTCAGCCCGGCCGCCGCAGCCGTCAAGAGAACGTCCTCGAGCGCCCGACCCGCGTCGATCCAGGCGCGGGTGTCGTCGTGGTCTGTCGCCAGCACGCAGAGAACGGGTGCCGCCTGCACGAGCTCGACGTCGGACCCGGCCGTCGATTCCCCCAGGTTCAGGGCGGACACCGCCGTTCGGGTCACGAGACCGACGACCTCGGGGACGACGAGGCCGTCACCCCTGCGACGCGGGTGCATCCAGCTCGCCAGCTCGCGGCGCCAGCGGGGATCTGCGAACTGGGCACGGTCGCCTTCCGACACGACGTCCGCGATCGGTTGACGCTGCCGGGGACCGATGATCTGCAACGTCGCGCCGTGCGCGGCCGCAGCGCCGACGAGGCGTTCGGGCAGCGCATCGGGGACCGCTTCCTCCTCGAAGGTCACGCGAGTGGTGTGCCGGCCGGGGATGGCCGAGTACATCGCCTCGACGGCGTCCGAAGCCGGCGGCCCGTCACCGGACACCTCGACGTGCGCGAGCAGATCCTCGTCGGCTGGATCCGGGAGCAACGTCACCTCCACGGTGAGCCGCAGGTGGGCCGCAGCCAACTCGAGGTTCCGCAGCGCGGCCCCACAGCTGATGGTCAACTCGCGGTCGTAGGGGTCGTTGACGGGGAGCGCCCTCGTGCGATCTGCGTGAAGCGCGATGCCGTCGGGCGTCAGCTCGAAGAGCCAGGGTTGGGTGTTGTGAGACGACGGTGCCATCACCGCTGCGGCGACGAGTTCGTGCAGGGTCGCAGATCCGATGCCCGTGTCAGTCATTTGGCTCCTCGTCGAGAGGATCCGGCTTGGATCATCATCAGATACCACCGTAGGAAGCTCCTGGTCGCCTGACCTGAGACGAACGTCACATCGTGGGCAACCCCGTCGCTCCGATCGTCGTAGTGTCGTCAGGGCCGGGCGCTGTGGAGCCGGGAACGAGGGGGGGATGATGAAGCGGACTGCGATCAATCCGGTCTCATGGGGTGACGCCTTCTCCATGAACCAGGCCGAGATCACCGAGGACGCCACCCGTGTTCTGCGCTGCGCCGGCCAGACGGCCCTCGTCGAGGATCCCGACGCGCCCCATGGCCTGCGGGTGGAGGGAGTCGGCGACATCAGGCGCCAGATGGAGGCTTCTCTCGCCGCCGTCGACGACATCCTCCACGAAGCCCACATGGAGCGGTCGAACATCGTCTTCATCCGCTTCTACACGACCGACACCGCCGGTTTCATGGCCAACTACGCCGTCTACGCGGACTGGATCAAGCCCGCCCACATCTCACCCCCGCAGACGGTTCTCGGCGTGGCGGCGTTGGCGTCCCCCGAACTCATGGTGGAGATCGAAGTGACGGCGGCCACCTGAGCGGACGTCTGAGGTAGGGGCGGACTCCGGTGATGTGGGACCATCGAGCCATGCACGGTTCAGGACCGGTGGGGCGACGCACGATCGACGATCTGCTCGCCGAGACGCAGGCGCAGCTCGATCGCGTCGAACCCTCCGGGCTCGCTGCGGAGTTCGAGGACGGCGCGCTCGTCGTCGACACCCGCCCCGTCGAACAGCGCGACACGTACGGAGCCCTGCCAGGGGCAGTCGTGATCGACCGCAACGTGCTCGAGTGGCGGCTGGACCCGGCGAGCCCGCACCGCATCCCCGAGGTCACCGACCACGACCAACGGGTCGTGATCGTCTGCCACGAGGGCTACTCCTCGAGCCTCGCGGCGGCGACGCTGCGACAACTCGGTCTTCACCGGGCGACCGACCTCGTCGGCGGCTACCTGGCGCTGAGGGACATCGGCGCGGTCTGAGCACACCGGGCCAAGCCGTTCGTCACCCCTCCGCAACCTCTGCCGGAACGAGGGTGACATCGACCCTCTCGGAAGCGATCGGATCGGTCGTCTCGAACGTGACGACGGACTGCATCGGAACCGCCGGGCAATCACCCCCGACCGGGTACTCGATGCGAACGTCGATGCCGCTGCGGTCCGCGACGATGCTCACGTCGACGTCCTGAGCCCAGCCACACAGCGGCTCCCAGCGGACCACGAAACCGGATTCGGTCGACTCGACGACGGGTACGTTCGGTTGCTCGTGCACCGCTTCCTCGTCGACGACGTCAACCTGCAACTCGTACGTCCACGAGCTGACCAGGACAGGATCCGGCGCGGCCGGGTCGAAGACGGTGACCTCCATCCCGGTCACGTCGTCGACTAGCACCCTCTCGCCCAGTGGCATCAAGAGCTCGACAGCCGTACGGTCCATGCAGTCGTCGCCCCCGGTGCCACCTACGGCGCTCACCACGACGTTGACGGCGGTCTCGTTCTCGACGAGCTCGACCTCGATGTCCGACGCGTTGCAGGTCGCGATGCCGAGACTCAGCGACCGCCCCGAGTCGTGGACTTCGGCCTGCAGAATCGCGACGTCATGAACTCCGCCCGAGCACGAAGTCGCGAGCGCCAGGAGAGCGATCGCGACGACAAGACCGAGCCGCCTACCCACAGCCACCGCCCTGCACCTCCCGGTACCAGAGGATCCGGTCACCGTCGACGGCAAGGGCGAAGGTGTCGTCGTCAGCTATCCACAAGGTCGCTCCGTCCCGACGTGTCCAACCCGTGTTGATCGCCTCGGCGAGCATCGACGGGTCACCGGCGCCTCTACTCGCACCGCCGTCGCGGGTCAGATACCAGTGCTCATCGACCGTGTCGTGGTTCACGACTATGTAGTCGTAGTCGTCACCGTCCTCACATCCACCCGACCAGATGACCTCAGTGTCGAGACACCCACCATCGGCATCGAACCATGGAGCGAACACAGCCCGCTCCTCGTCACTCCAGTTCGGGCACTCCTGGGTGGTCTCGTCCACGACCTCCCACACGATCCCGGCCACAGCGAATGCGGCGACGAGACCGACGAGGGTGACGGCCACCCTGCGGCGGGTCGCTGACGACGGCGGGTTCATCCGTCGACCTCGGCGATCGACGGCGAACCGCTGTCTGACACATCTCGGCGGGCGCTCGAGGTCTCGTCGCGAGAGTCGGGAGACAGGACGACCACTCGGGGGGCGATGTACCAGACCGTGTCCTGGTCACAGCTCGGCTGAGGCGCGGCGATCCAGCGTGTGCGCTCGTCGGCGAGATCGGAGGTCGAACCCGCGCCTGCGAAGGCGACGAGGTCACCGTCGCGCAGTGTGACCGCCTCACCTTCCCGCGTTTCGAACCGGACCGTGCCCGATTCCTCGTTCCACTCGACCCCCTCGTCCGGCCAGAGGAGCAGGACCTCGACCGGACCGACCTCATGGGCCTCGAGATAGGTGCAGGCCGCGTCGATACGCAGTACTCCTTCGAGTCCGGCTGCGTTGCCGTCCTCACCGCTGTCGTAGACCGCGAGGGGACCCCAGTCCATGTGGTCAGCAGTCGGGTCGCCCGAGCCACATGACGTCGCGAGCAACGTGAGGACGACCACGGCGGCGCAGGAAGTCGTCGAGTCCTTCATCAGACCTGTCTTTCCCGAACCCCTCGGCACCGGAATCCCTCAGCATCGCGCTGAATCGTCAGGCTGGAACCTCAGCAAGCTCAGCTGGAACCGAACTGGAATCTGATGACGAAACGCTCGTCTCAGACGCGCTGCCAGACGAACAGCGCCATGCCGTCGGTGTCGTGGTCCTGGGGCAGCAGGATTCCGCCTGTCCCCCACGGCCGCCACGGCTCACCGATCTCGACCGGCTCGAACCCTCCCCGCTCGGCCACGACCGCCGCGGTGTCCACCGTCTCCGCCTCCACCAGGGTGCAGACGCTGTAGACGAGGCGCCCGCCCGGTGCGACGAGTCCAGCCGCCTCGGAGAGGATCTCGTGTTGCAGTGTCGCCAACGCGACGATGTCGGACTCCTCGATCCGCCAGCGGGCATCGGGGCGGCGTCGCAGCACGCCCAGGCCCGAACACGGGGCATCCACCAGAACCCGGTCGAAGGCCCCCGAGCGGTAGGGCGAACGGCGGGCATCGGCCACCACCGCGGACAACTCGACGCCGGTGCGCTGCGCGTTCGAGACGACGAGGCCGACCCGGCTCGGCCGTCGGTCCGCCGCGACGACAGCGGCGCCGGTGGCTGCGAGACCTGTCGCCTTGCCACCGGGAGCTGCGCAGACATCGGCGACCAGGTCCCCTGGCTGCGCGTCCACCGCCGCCGTCACCCACTGCGACGCGGTGTCCTGGGTGTAGCCGTCGTCACGCTCGGTCACGGCCGGGGCCTCGTTCATCTTCTCGAGCGCCGCGACGGCGTCCTCGCGGCCGAGTTCGTCGCAGAGCCGGCGGACGATCCAGTCCGGGTAGCTCAGCCGGATCCCGTCGTCGGGCCAGTCGTGACCGGCGTCGGCCACGCGGCGCAGGACGGCGTTCACGAAGCCGCGGGCCCGCTTGGGGGCGATCTCCACCGACGTGTCCACCGCGGCGTGAGGTGGCACGCCGAGGTGGACGAGTTGGAACGCACCCATCCGCAGTACCGCTCGCACCTCGGGCTCCACCTCCCGGGTGATGAAGCGGTCCACCAGCCAATCGCACGACCGCCGCATCCGCGTCGTGCCGTAGACGAGCTGGGTCACGAAACGGCGATCCGCGTCGGACAGCCGGACCCCGTCGAGGGTGCGGGGCACGACGATGTTGGCGAAGGCGCCGCTCTGGTCGATCCGGACCAGACAGGTCCGCGCTATCGCACGGGCGTTGTCGCCACCTTCGATGGTGAGTCCCTCCCGGGACGGAGCGCCGTCTTCTCCGGGGCCCGTCACGTGCCGAACACCTCGCCGGGCTCGAGACGGGCACCGTTCACCCAACCTGCGGCGTCGACGGCACGCTTGCCCTCGGGCTTGACCTCGGCCAGCACGAGCACGCCGTCGCCGGTCCCGACGGTCACACCGTCGATCTCCCCGGGAGCCAGCGTCCGACCCTCGGACTCGTCGACCGAGCGGGCCATGGCCGACACGACGCCCAGCCGGGATTCGCGCCAGGTGGTCCAGGCCCGCCCGAGACGGACGATGCGCTCGACCTCCACGGCGGAGCGGCTCCAGTCGATCTCGTAGTCCTCGCGGCGTATCTTCTCGGCCCAGGTGACCTCACCGGACTGGGGCTCGGGTTCACCGAGACCGGTGCCCAACTCGGTCACGAGCATCTCGCACGCGGCTTCGACGAGGTCGCCCCGCAGGTCCTCGAGCGTCGCGTGCGGGCCGATCGGCACTTCGCGGCGGGCGTAGACGCCGCCGGTGTCGAGCGTCTCCTCGACGTCCATGAGGCACACGCCGGTCATCTCGTCGCCGGCGAGGATCGCCCGCTCGAGCGGCGCCGCGCCACGCCAGCGGGGCAGCAGCGAGAAATGGATGTTGACCATCGGGACGGCGTCGAGGACATCGACGGGGATGATCCGCCCGAAGGCGACCACCACGCCGAGATCCACGCCCGCGTCGACGACATCGGCCACGTCGTGGCTGACCGGGATCCCGAGGTCGAGCGCCGCGGCCTTGACCGGGGTCGGATCGTCCTTCCCGCCACGACGGCGACGGCGGTCGGGCTGGGTCACGACGAGTGCGACGTCGAACCCGGCGTCGACCAGGGCGCGCAACGGAGGAACGGCCAGACCGGGAGAACCGAGATAGGCGATCCGCCGGGGTGGGGCCGGCGGGGAGGTCACGGCAGCGACAACCCTGAAGCCGACTCACGCGGTCGACTGAAATCCGCCTCACGCAGGGTCCTCAGGGCGTCACGACGGGTGTCCTCGTCCAGACGCTCCACGAGCAGCACCCCGTCGAGGTGGTCGATCTCGTGCTGGATGAGCCGGGAGAACAGCTCGTCGGCCTCGATGGAGACCTCGTTGCCGTCGAGGTCGATCCCGGTCACGTGGATGGTCTTGGGGCGCAGGATCTCCCACGACAGGCCCGGAACGGACAGGCACCCCTCGTCGAAGACCCACTCGCCGTCGGACTCGACGATCTCGGGGTTGATCAGGACGCCCGGCCCGTCACCGAAGTCGTAGACGAAAAGACGCTTGCGGATCCCGACCTGCGGAGCGGCCAGGCCGATCCCGGGGGCGTCGTACATGGTGACGAACATCTCGTCGGTGAGACCCGCGAGCTTCCCGTCGATCTCGGTGATCTCCGCGGCGCGGGAGCGAAGGACGGGGTCGCCGTAGGTACGGATCGCGAAGCCGGACATGCACTCAAGGCTACCGTCACCCCGTGGGCACGACCCCGGACCGCACCGACCACTACTTCGCCGAGAACCCCGACGCCGCCAGCCGACGCCGCACGGTTGACCTCACCCTGCCCGACATCACGCTGCACCTGACCACCGACAGCGGCGTCTTCGCGGGCGATGCCGTCGATCCCGGGACCAAGTACCTGCTCGCCGAGGGCCCTCTCGTGACCGCGGACCGATCGCCGTCCGGCGATCCCGCCTCCGAGAAGCCCCTCACCATCGTCGACCTGGGCTGTGGCTACGGGCCCATCGCTGTCACCCTCGCCCGCCGTCACCCCGACGCGACGATCTGGGCGGTGGACGTGAACCGGCGTGCGCTCGACCTCACCGCCGAGAACGCCGCCGCCACCGACGTGGCCGTGCTGACGATGACCCCCGACGAGGTACCGGAGGGTTCCGTCGACGAGATCTGGTCCAATCCGCCCATCCGGGTGGGCAAGACGGCGCTGCACGAACTCCTGGAGACGTGGATCGGACGGCTCACGCCCGAGGGCCGTGCCCTGCTCGTCGTGAACCGCAACCTCGGCGCCGACTCGCTCGCGAAGTGGATGACGGGCCGGGGATGGTCGGTCGAGCGTGTCGGTTCGCGTCAGGGCTACCGGATCCTGGAGGTCCGCCCGTGAGACAACTCACGTCCACCGAACTCAAGCGCCTCCACCGCGAACAGCGGCGCGGCGATCTCCCCCGGCTGTCGCTCATCCTCGACGCCGTGCAGGGGCCGTTCAACGTCGGCGGGATCATCCGAACCGCAGCGTGCTACCGCGTGGACCACATCTGGTTCGCGGACACCGAGACCACACCCCGGAACCCGAAGGTGGCGAAGACCGCACTGGGTACGGACCGCTACGTCACCTGGGCGGCCGGGACCGCGGCGGAGGCTGTCGCCGCCGAGAAGGCCGCCGGCGCCCGCATCGTCGCCGTGGAGTTGGCCGACGGGGCCGAACCCGCGGAGGCAGCCGATCTGTCCGGCGACATCTGTCTCGTCATCGGCCACGAGGACCGCGGCGTATCCAAGACGGTCCTCGCGGAGTGCGACGCGGGGATCTACCTGCCCCAACTGGGCAAGGTCGGCTCGCTCAACGTGGCCACGGCCGCGTCGATCGCCATCTGGGAGGTCCGGCGCCGGTCCTGGTGAATGCCCCCGCCGGGCGGCTGTCAGACGCGGGGCGGATCGACGGCGATACGCAGCCGACCACCGGGGCGCTCCACCGCCGCGATGGCATCGGCGAGGACCGCATGATCGGTCCCCCGTAGGAGCCACCGGTCTTCGAGTGGGCCCATGACCGCGACGCCCAGGGGCGATCCGAGTCGGGCGACGAACTCCGCCGCGGCCTCCCCTGACACCTCGGCGTCAGCGCTGAACGGCGGGAAGCCCAGTTCACGGCGACGCTCCATGTCGGCATCGGCGGCCACCGAAGGGTCGCCCCGGCGGGCCGCCTCCAGGACGGGGTCGTCACCGCGCCGCGACTGGACGAACACCCGCCCACCACCGCCCCGGCCCCCGACGAGCCGTGCCGCCCGGGCGATCAGACCGAGGGCTTCCTCGGCCGCCCGGTAGCGGGTGGCGAGCAGTTCCTGGTCGAAGTCCAGGAACGCGACCAGGTCGACGCCGTCGAGGCGGTGCAGAACGGCTTCGGTACCGACGAGAACGCGCTCGTCGCCGATCCCCTCCGAGGACGCCGTGACCTCACCGACCGGCTCGCGCAGCAGGGTCTGGAGGTCTTCACGGACCCGGGATACGCCGAGCCGGAGGCGGCGGATCTTCGTGGCGCCGCAGTTGGTGCAGATCACCGGCCGCTGCGTGCCGCAGCGACGGCACTGCAGGTCACCGGCGTCGTTCTCGACGACGCCGGCATCGCAGCGCTCACACGTGGCCATCTCCTCGCAGCGTGAACAGGCCAACATGACCGCCCGGCCGGTGCGGTTCAGTACGCACAGGCAGCGGTCGTGTTCACGCAGCCGGCGGACGAGGGCCTCGGTGAACAACGTGCCGGGGCCGGCGTCGTCGTCGCGGGGATCGATCGTGTCGACCACCGGCCAACCCTCCCGGCGCTCCGCGGCACCCGGGCGGACCACCTCGCCGAGCACCCGCGCCTCGAGGCTCGGAACCGGCGACGTCAGTACGCACGGGATCCCGAGGCGGCGCGCCCGTTCGACGGCGACGTCGCGGGCGTGCCACGTCGGAACCCGCTCCTCCCGCAGCGTCTCGTCGTGTTCGTCGAGGACGAGGATCGACGTGATGCCGCTCACCGGGCCGACCGCCGCCGCACGCGAGCCGACGACGACGGCGCCACCCGCCGCGGCGGCCCACTCGTCGGGCAGCAGCGCCACGTGGGCGCCGCCGCGCCGCAGTCGACGGGCGAGCCGGCCGGCGTCGGCCACCGACGGCACGACGATCAGAGGTCGTCCGCCGCTGACGAGGTCGGTGATCAGCGGCCACCGGTCTCCCGCCGGCGGGATCTCGACCACGCGGACGCCCGTCTCGCCGGCCGCGTCGGTCGGCGGCCGCGAAGCTCCGGGCAACGAGCGCCGCGGCGCGGCCACCATCCGGTGCGGTGACATGGCACGCAGTACCGGCGCACGCCGCCCACCCCAGCGCCACGCGATCCACGCGGCCAGGTCCACCTGCTCCGCGGACGGACCCGCGCCCGAGAGCTTCGAGAGGTCCTTGAGGACCACCCCCGCCACCGGTTCCGGGTCCAGTTCGGTGACCCACGCCGCGACGCGACGACCGTGGAGGTCCACACGCACCATCGACCCGACGGCGAGGCGGGCGGAGCGGCCGTCGTTCCACGCGTCCGGGACGGCGTAGTCGAACGTCTTGTCGATGACCGCGACATCCGGGAGGACCCGGACCCGGCGCGGCGGCACCACCTCCGCGGTGGGGCTCAGAGACCCAGCGCGGACTTCAGGTCCTCGACCCGGTCGGTGCGCTCCCACGGGAAGTCGTCGCCGACGCGGCCGAAGTGCCCGTAGGCGGCGGTCCTGCGGTAGATCGGACGGCACAGATCCAGGTCACGCACGATGGCACCCGGCCTCAGATCGAAGAGGTCGTCGATCGCCTTCTCGATGTCGACGGGCGCAACGGTCTCGGTACCGAACGTCTCGACGAGCACCGAGATCGGGCGGGCCATGCCGATGGCGTAGGCCACCTGGACCTCGCAACGCCGGGCCGCGCCGGACGCGACGACGTGCTTGGCGACCCAGCGGGCGGCGTAGGCGGCCGACCGGTCGACCTTCGAGGGGTCCTTTCCGGAGAACGCCCCGCCGCCGTGGCGGGCGAACCCGCCGTAGGTGTCGACGATGATCTTGCGCCCGGTCAGCCCGGCGTCACCGACAGGCCCGCCGATGACGAAGCGTCCCGTCGGGTTCACGTGGACCTCGAAGCCGTCGTCGCGGTGCTCGGGCGGCAGCACGGGCATGATCACGTTCTCGATGAGGTCGGGACGGATCATCGAATCGCGGCTGATGCCGTCGTTGTGCTGGGTGGAGATCAGGACCTGCTCCACCTTGACCGGCCGGTCGTCCTCGTAGCGCAGCGTTACCTGGGTCTTGCCGTCGGGGCGCAGGTACGGCACGATCCCGGCCTTGCGCACCTCGGCGAGACGCTCGGCCATGCGGTGCGCGAGGTGGATGGGCAGCGGCATCAGGACGTCGGTCTCGTCGCACGCGTACCCGAACATCATCCCCTGGTCGCCGGCCCCCTGCTCGTCGAGCTTGTCGGCCTCGCCGGCCTTCCCCGAGCGCACCTCTTCGGAGTAGTCCACACCGACCTTGATGTCGGGAGACTGCTCGTCGATGGCGACCATCACGCCACAGGCGTTGCCGTCGTAGCCGATGTCTCCCCGGTCGTATCCGATCTCGGTGATGGTCCTGCGAACGATGGAGGGGATGTCCACCCAGGCCTTCGTGGAGATCTCACCCGCCACGACGCACAGTCCCGTGGTGACGAGGGTCTCGCACGCGACGCGACTCTCCGGGTCCTCCGCGAGCAACGCGTCGAGGATCGAATCCGAGATCTGATCGGCCATCTTGTCCGGATGACCTTCGGTCACCGACTCCGACGTGAAGACGAAGTTGCTCATCGGGGGTCCACCGCTCCTTGTGCGTCCATGATCGATTCCACCACGTCGAGGATCGCCCGGGCGACCTCACCCTTCGTGGTCAACGGGATCTCGGTGGCCGAACCGTCGGCGCCGAGGATGACCACCTCGTTCGTGTCGTGCTCGAAGCCCACCGCCGGCGCCCCAACGTCGTTCGCGACGATCAGGTCGGCACCCTTCGCCTTCAGCTTCTTCGTGGCGTTGGCGCGCAGGTCCGCCGTCTCAGCGGCGAAACCCACCAGGATCTGCCCCGCCGGTTTCCTGTCCCCGAGCTCGGCGAGGATGTCCGGCGTCGGTTCGAGTTCGACCAGCGGGACACCGTCGGCCTTCTTCAACTTGGTGTCGGCGGCCACCTTCGGGCGGAAATCGGCGACCGCGGCCGCCATGACCACCACATCGGCGGTGGCCGCAGCACCGAGCACCGCGCCGCGCATCTCCTCGGCGCTCTCGACCGCGATGACATTCGCGCCGGGCGGCGCGGGGAGCTTCACCGTCGACACGAGTGTGACCTGCGCCCCCCGGTCGGCGGCCTCGGCCGCGACGGCGTAACCCTGCTTTCCCGAGGACCGGTTGCCGATGAACCGCACGGGATCGACGGCCTCGCGGGTGCCGCCGGCGGTGACGACGACATGGCGTCCGGCCAGTGAACGGCTGCGCGTGAGCACGTCCGTCACGGTGGCGACGATGCGCTCAGGGGCGGCGAGGCGACCCCGCCCGACGTCACCACCGGCGAGGCGACCTTCGTCGGGCTCGACGATCTCCACACCGCGCGAGGCGAGAAGACCCAGGTTGTCCTGCACGGCGGGGTGGTCCCACATCTCGGTATGCATCGCCGGGCACACCACGACGGGCGCGACCGTGGCGATCAGCGTGGCCGTCAACAGGTCCGAGGAGATCCCTGCGGCATAGGCACCGATGACCCGGGCCGTGGCGGGGCACACGACGATCAGGTCCGCCTGCTGACCGAGGGTGGTGTGCGGGATGGGGTCCTCGTCGTCGAAGAGGCTGGTACGGGCGCGCTCGGAACCGAGAGCCGAGAAGGTCGTCTCCCCGACGAAGCGCAGCGCCCCCCTCGTGAGGACGGGTGTGACGTGGGCGCCCGCGTCGACGAGACGCCGCATGACCTCGACCGCCTTGTACGCGGCGATCCCGCCGCTGACGCCCAGAACGATGCGGCGACCCGCGAGCGCCGACACGACCGACTCAGCCGGCGTCGTCGTCAGAGCCGTCGGCCTCGGCCGCCTCTTCCGCGCCCTCTTCGGCCTCGGGCTCGTCGACCTTGTCCACTGCGATGATCTTGCCCTCGGCGATCTCTTCGAGAGCCATCGAGATGGGCTTGCCGGCGACGCTGGTCACCTGCGGTGGAATCATCGCTCCGAGGCCCTCGCCGAGCTGGCCGTAGTACGCGTTGATCTGACGGGCCCGCTGCGAGGCGAGAGTGACCAGACGGAACTTGGAGTCCGTCGTGGCGAGGAGCTTCTCGATCGGGGGCGTGATCATGCTGTCGTGCGAGGTGGCCATGTTCTCCTCCGCGTGCAGACGCGGGTCTCGGGGGCCCTCAACGCTACCAGCGCGCCACGTCCGTGCCGCCCGGCGAGCGCAGGCGCGGCCGTCAGTCGTCGCCGTCTCCGGAGCCGGCGGCGACCCGGGCGCGGTGATCCGCGATCAGCGTGGCGAGTTCCTTCGCACACGTCTCGAAGTCGTCGTTGATGACGACGGTGGCGCCGAGCTCGCGGGCGGCAGCCAACTCCCGGTCGGCTCGGTCCAGCCGCGCGGCGATGCGGTCGGGGGGATCGCCGCGGGCCTCCAGGCGGGCACGCTGGGCCTCGCGGCTCGGGGCGTCGACGAAAACGAGTAGCGGATCGTCGTAGATCTCCGCCACGGAGCGGGCGCCGGCGACGTCGATCTCGAACACGGCGTCACGGTCCGCGGGAGCATCGGGAACCGGCGTGCCCTGCAGGTAGTCGAGGAACTCGACCCATTCGAGGAACCCTCCTGCGTCCACGGCGGCGAGGAACTCGTCGCGGGTCACGAAGACGTATGCATCGGGCGCCTCGCCCGGCCGGCGACGCCTCGTCGTCCACGACCTGCTCAGCCACAGACGGGGGTCGTCGGAGAGGAGCCTTTCGACGAGCGCTCCCTTCCCGACACCGCCGGGACCCGAGATGACTATGACCGGGCGATCGGGGTCAGTCGGCGAACTCGGCAAGGAGCTTCTCGCGCTGCTGGTCACCGAGACCCCTGAGGCGACGGGTCTCGCTGATTCCGATCTCCTCCATCGCGCGGCGCGCCTTGACCTTGCCGACACCCGGCAACGACTCGAGGATCGCCAGGACCTTCGTCTTCCCTACGACGTCGTCGGTGGCGACGCGGTCGAGAACCTCGGCCAGGGTGAGTGACCCCATCTTGAGGCGCTCCTTGAGCTCTGAGCGGGCGCGGCGGGCGGCCGCAGCCTTAGCCAGGGCCTCCTTGCGCTGCTCGTCACTGAGGGCGGGGGGAAGAGACATAGAGCGAGCGTACTGATCCCGCCCCCGCAACGTACGGACCCTAGGCCCGTCGGTCGAGCGCCCCGCTCACCTCGGCGGCGATCGCAGCGGCCGAAGCAGCCGGATCATCGGCGGCGATGACGGCGCGCCCGATCACCAGGAGATCCGCGCCATCGGCGATCGCGTCCGCCGGCGTGGCCACCCGCCGCTGGTCACCACGGTCGACCCCGGTGGGGCGGATACCGGGCACGATCCGCGCGAGGGCCGGAGCGAGCGTGCGGGCGTCGCGCAGGTCTGCGGCGGAACACACGACCCCACCGCACCCGCCCTCGAGGGCCGCCCGGAGACGACTGGGCACGATGTGGTCCGGAGCCTGTCCATCGGAGGTGAGCACCGTGACCGCGACCGCCAGGGGGGGATCGAGACCGGCGTCACCGGAACCCTCGAGGAGTCCTTCGACCCCGGCACGCAACATGTCGGCGCCGCCCTGCGCGTGCAGGGTGACGTAGGACACCCCGAGGGCGCCGATCACCCGGCAGGCCCGGTTCACGGTGTTCGGGATGTCGTGGAGCTTCAGATCGCAGAACACCCGGTATCCGAGGTTCTCCACCACCCCGATCACTTCCGGCCCCGCCGCCGCCCACAGTTCGAGGCCGACCTTGGCGACCCCGAACCACGGCCGCATGGCCGTTGCCAGGCGGTCCGCCACCACGAGATCGTCGACGTCGAGAGCCAGTGCGAGGTGCTCCCGGGTCGCCGGGTGGACGACGTCACTCATGTTCCGCTCCGATGATGGGCCGCCGAAGTGAGCGAACGTAGTCGGTGCACGTCACGGGTCGCGCACCACCGGGTCATCTCCGCGAGAATCCTCAGCGGAGCGCGTGGTCCGGCGAAGCTGGCCGTGCCCACCTGGACCGCGTGCGCTCCGGCCATCATCAACTCGATGGCGTCCACACCACGGTCCACACCACCGACGCCGACGATCGCCACGTCGGGCAGGGCCGCCCGACAGTCGTAGACCGCACGGACCGCCACCGGATGGATGGCCCGTCCCGACAGGCCTCCCCCACCGCCGCCGAGGTGGGGCGAGCGGGTCTCTGTGTCGATGACCATCCCCGGCACGGTGTTGATCAGCGTGAGCGCCTCGGCGCCGGCCGCCGCCGCCGCGGACGCCACGCCGACGAGGTCCGACGCCGTCACGCCGAGCTTGACCCACCGTGGCACGCCCGCACCCTCACAGGCGGCGACGACCTCCGCCGTCAGGTCCGGGAAGTTGGCGAAGATGCGGCCGCGGTCCTCGACGTTGGGGCACGACACGTTGACCTCGACCGCGGCCAGGTCGGCGGCCGCCGGAGCGAGCGCGTCGGCCGCGCGGCGGTAGTCCTGCACCGAGCGGCCCCAGATGCTCGCCACGACGGTCGCTCCCGTCGCCACCAACGCGGGGAGATCGTCGCGCAACCAGGCCGCCACACCGGGTCCCTGCAGGCCGATGCTGTTCACCATCCCCGCGGCGGTACCGACGACACGAGGTGCCGGGTTCCCCTCCCACGGGTCGGCCGAGAGGGACTTGACGACGATCGCACCGAGCGCGGCGACGTCGATGGTGCCCGCCAGTTCGGTGCCGTGGCCGGCGGTGCCCGACGCTGTCATCACCGGGTTGGCGAGGGTCACAGACCCGATGGAGACGGTCGTGTCGACCCCTGCGCCGCCGGCTGGGGACCCCACCGCCTAGAGCTCCAGGCTGAGCTGATCGAGCTGCTTGGCCGAGACTCCCCGCTGGTACTCCTGCAGCGTGCGGACCCGGAAGGGATGACGGGCCGTGTCCGCGATCCCGTCGGCCGCCGCGAGCGCCGCCGAGGTCGTGGTCAACAGTGGCACGCCGTGCGCGGCGGCCGCCTTGCGGATTTCGATCCCGTCGGCACGGGGGCCATGCCCCTTGGGCGTGTTGATCACCAGGTCGATCTCACCGCCCTCGATCAACTCGAGAGCGTGACGGCCGTCCTCGCCGAGCTTCGCTACGACCTCGGCGACGGGAACCCCGGCGGCGCGCATCGCTGCTGCGGTGCCCGCAGTGGCGACGAGGTCGAACCCCAGCTCCGCGAACTCGGCTGCGGCGGCGACCCCCGCGGGCTTGTCCCTGTCCGCAAGCGAGAAGAAGACCGTTCCCGACGACGGGAGCGCACCCCCGGCGGCCATCTGGGCCTTGGCGAAGGCCAGTCCCGGGGCGAGGTCGATGCCCATGACCTCACCCGTGGACCGCATCTCGGGTCCGAGCACCGCGTCGGCCTCGGGGAAGCGGTTGAAGGGCAGCACGGCCTCTTTCACCGCGATGTGGCCCGAGGGCACCGGCGGGACGAACAGCGTGCCGCGCAGCTCGGCGATGGTGGCGCCGAGCATCACCCGCGCCGCGATCTTCGCCAGCGGCACGCCCGTCGCCTTGGCGACGAACGGGACGGTGCGCGATGCGCGGGGATTGGCCTCGATGACGAAGACCTGGGCCGGGCCACCCCGGTCGCCGGGAGCCTGAGAGCCCAGGCGCTTGACCGCGAACTGGACGTTGATCAGGCCCACCACGTCGAGGGCCTCGGCGATCCGTTCGGTGTGGCTCTCGAGGACCCCGATCGTGTCCGCGCTCAGGTTCACCGGCGGCAGCATGCAGGCCGAGTCACCCGAGTGGACACCGGCCTCTTCGACGTGCTCCATGATTCCGCCGATCAGCACCTCACCGGTGCTGTCGCGTACCGCGTCGACGTCGACCTCGATCGCATCCTCGAGGAACCGGTCCACGAGAACGGGACGCTCGGCCGAGAGGCCACCTTCGCGCCCGAGCGACCCGGACAGGGCGAGCTCCGCCATCGCGTCCACCAGCCCCGCGTCGTCATAGACGATGGTCATGGCGCGTCCACCGAGCACGTAGCTCGGCCGCACCAGCACGGGGTACCCGACGCGCTCGACGACGGTCCGGGCCTCCTCCAGCGAGGCGGCGATACCTCCGGCCGGCTGGGGGATCTCCAGGCGGGCACACAGCGCATTCCAGCGCTCACGGTCCTCGGCCAGGTCGATGGACTCCGGACTCGTCCCGGCGATCAGTTCGGCGGGAAGGTTCGAGGCCAACTTGAGCGGGGTCTGGCCGCCGAGGGAGACGATCACCCCGGCGATGCCGGGGCCGCCGGCCGCCTCGGCCGAACGTGCCTCGACGTCGAGGATGGCGGTGACGTCCTCGACGGTCAGCGGCTCGAAGTACAGGCGATCCGACGTGTCGTAGTCGGTGGACACCGTCTCGGGGTTGCAGTTGACCATGATCGTCTCGTAGCCGGCGTCGGCCAGAGCGAAGCTCGCATGCACGCAGCAGTAGTCGAACTCGATCCCCTGGCCGATCCGGTTGGGTCCCGAGCCGAGGATCACGACCTTGGGGCGGTCCGACGCCGCCACCTCGTCGGTGTCCTCATAGGTGGAGTAGTGGTAGGGCGTCTCGGCCTCGAACTCGGCCGCGCACGTGTCCACCGTCTTGAACGTGGCGATCACGCCCGCGGCCATTCGCCGCTCGCGGACGTCGGTCTCGTCGAGACCCCACAGATAGGCGAGCTGGGCGTCGGAGAAACCGGTCTGCTTCGCCCGCCTCCAGGCCCGCACGTCGAGATCGGGACCGTGTTCGGCCAACCAGGCCCGTTCAGTGGTGATGATCGACATCTGGTCCAGGAACCAGGGATCGACTCCGGTGTGCGCGGCCAGGTCGTCGACGCTCACGCCCCGGCGCAGCGCGGCCTCCAGGTGGAAGATGCGATCCGGGGTCGGGGTGGCGCAGGCCACCATGAGCGCGTCGTCGTCGAGAGCGTCGAGGTTCACCTCGGCCGGGTCGCCGTTGAGACCGGCGCGACCGGTCTCGAGCGAACGCAGGCCCTTCTGCAACGACTCGGGGAACGTGCGGCCGATCGCCATCACCTCGCCCACGGACTGCATCGACGTACCGAGCACGCCCGTCGTTCCCGGGAACTTCTCGAAGGCCCAGCGCGGGATCTTCGTCACGACGTAGTCGATGGTCGGCTCGAAGCTCGCCGGGGTCTTCTTCGTGATGTCGTTGGGGATCTCGTCGAGGGTGTAGCCGACTGCTAGCAGCGCGGCGATCTTCGCTATCGGGAAGCCGGTGGCCTTCGACGCGAGCGCAGAGGACCGGCTGACCCGGGGGTTCATCTCGATGACGACGCGGCGGCCGTCGACGGGGTCGACGGCGAACTGGATGTTGGAGCCACCGGTCTCGACGCCGACGCGGCGGATGCACGCGAAGGCCTCGTCGCGCATGGCCTGGTACTCGACGTCGGACAGCGTCTGGGCCGGTGCGACGGTGATCGAGTCGCCCGTGTGGACGCCCATCGGGTCGATGTTCTCGATGGAGCAGATGACCACGCAGTTGTCCGCGCGGTCACGCATCACCTCGAGCTCGTACTCCTTCCAACCCTTGATGGACTCCTCGATGAGGATCTCAGAGATGGGGCTGGCGGCCAGACCCGCGGATGCGAGCTTGCGGAACTGCTCGGGCGTCTCGGCGATACCGGTACCGCGCCCACCGAGGATGTACGCCGGCCGGATGATGATCGGCAGGCCGATCTCCTCGACGACCAGCGCCGCCTCGTCCATCGTGTGGGCGGTGCCCGAACGTGGCACCTCGAGGCCGATGCCGACCATCGCCCGCTTGAACCGTTCACGGTCCTCGGCTGTGGCGATCGCCTCCGGGTTGGCACCGAGCACGTCGATGCCGGCGTCGTCGATCACGCCGCCCTCGACCAGTTCCATCGCGAGGTTGAGCGCCGTCTGGCCGCCGAGGGTCGGCAGGAGGGCGTCGGGCCGCTCCCGTTCGATGATCCGCCTCAGGACCCCGGCCGTCAGCGGCTCCACGTAGGTGGCGTGCGCGAAGTCCGGGTCGGTCATGATCGTGGCCGGGTTCGAGTTGGCGAGGATCACGCGGTAGCCCTCTGCCATGAGGGCCCTGCACGCCTGGGTGCCGGAGTAGTCGAACTCGCATGCCTGGCCGATCACGATCGGACCGGACCCGATCACCAGGATCGACTCGATGTCGTCACGACGAGGCACGCGTGCCTCCCTTCACTGTGGCGATGAGTTCATCGAATCGGGCGAACAGGTAGCGACTGTCGTGGGGCCCGGGTCCGGCCTCGGGGTGGTACTGGATTCCGAAGGCGGGGACGTCACGGCACACGATGCCCTCCACCGTGCCGTCGTTGAGGTTGCGATGGGTGATGTCGGCGCCGTCGATCGCCTCGTCGGCCACGCAGAAGTTGTGATTCTGGCTCGTGATCTCGATACGGCCGTTCGAGAGGTCACGCACGGGATGGTTGCCGCCGTGGTGGCCGAAGGGGAGCTTGTAGGTGCCGGCTCCGAGGGTGGCCGACAGCAGTTGGTGGCCGAGGCAGATGCCGAACACGGGCACCTCGCCGAGCAGTCCGTCGATCACACCCGTTGCCCCCTCGACCGCTGACGGGTCACCGGGGCCGTTGGAGAGGAATACGCCGTCGGGTTCGCGGGCGATGATGTCGGCCGCCGCTGTCGACGCCGGGACGACCGTGACGGTGCCGATCCCCGCCAGGTGCGTCAGGATCGTCGTCTTGATGCCGTAGTCGATCGCGACGATGTTCCACGGGGTACGCCCGTCGCCGCGCGTGGTCTCGACCGTGTAGGGCTCCGCGGTGGTCACGGTGGCGACGAGGTCCACGCCGTCGGTGCCCGGTTCGGCCGCCGCCGCGGCGAGCAGTTCGTCCACCGTGCCGGTGCCGAACGCGCCGACCATGGCTCCGGCGTCGCGGATGTGGCGGGTGAGCCGTCGGGTGTCGATGCCGGCGATGCCGGGCAGGCCACGTTCGCGCAGGTACCCGTCGAGGTCTCCCGTGGCGCGCCAGTTGCTGTGGCGTCGGGCGAGGTCACGGACGACCACCCCGCGGGCGAAGACGGAGCGGCTCTCGGCGTCAGCGTCGGTCACGCCGTAGTTGCCGATGTGGGGGTAGGTGTAGGTGATGATCTGCCCGGCGTACGACGGGTCGGTGAGGACCTCCTGGTAGCCGGTCAGGACCGTGTTGAAGACCACCTCACCGGCTGCGACGCCGCCCTCGGGCTCAGCGCCGATCGCCTGACCCTCGAAGACGGTCCCGTCGACGAGGACCAGCGAAGCCGGTGTGATGTCGCCGCTCACCGGAGCGCCTCGCCGTCGAGGACGACGGCTTCGCCGGACACGACGGTGTGGCGCACCCGGCCCCGCAGTTCCCGACCTGCATACGGGTTGTTGCGGCTGCGGCTCGCGCTGGCCTCGGGGTCGACCGTCCAGGTGGCCTCGGGGTCGATGACGCAGAGGTTGGCAGGCTCGCCGGGGGCGACCGGGCGACCGTGGCGGGCGAGGCCGGCGATGCGGGCCGGCCGCCACGACATCGCTGCGAGAACGGCGGGGATCTCCATGTCCAGTTCCGTGAGTGCGAGCGCCAATGCCGTCTCGAGGCCGAGCATCCCGGGGGGTGCCTCGTCGAAGGGCTGTTGCTTGCGGTGCGTCGGGTGGGGAGCGTGATCGGTGGCTATGGCATCGATGGTGCCGTCTGCGAGCCCCGATGCCACCGCATCGCGGTCCCGCGGCGTCCGCAGGGGCGGATTCACCTTGAAGATGGGGTCGAACGCGGCGCAGGCCTCGTCGGTGAGCGTGAAGTGGTGCGTCGCTGCTTCGGCGCTCACTGGCAGTCCGGCCTGGCGAGCGGCGGCGACCATGGCGACCGAACCGGCGGTCGACAGGTGCTGGAAGTGGACGTGGGTTCCGGTGAGGCGGGCGAGGGCGATGTCGCGCATGACCATCAACTCCTCGGCCTCCGCGGGGATCCCAGGGATGCCGAGGCGGCTCGACCACTCCCCTTCGTTCATGTGCCCGCCCGCCGACAGTGCGTCGACCTCGCAGTGCTGGGCGAGTCGCACCCCGAGGTCGCCGGCGTACTCGAGGGCCCGCCGCATGAGTCGGGCGTCCTGGACGCCCGTACCGTCGTCGGTGAAGATCGTGCAGCCCAGCGCCGCCATCTCGGCCATCGGCGCCAGCGTCTCGCCCTTGCGACCGATCGTGATCGCGCCGGCGACGGCGACGTCACAGAGCGAGGCCTCGCCGAGCGCGAGAACCTCGCGCACCACCGACGCCGAGTCGATCGGCGGGTCGGTGTTCGGCATGGCGACCACCGCTGTGAAACCGCCGAGCACCGCGGCGCGGCTCCCGGTCTCGACCGTCTCGGCCTCCTCGCCTCCCGGTTGACGCAGGTGGGTGTGGAGGTCGACGAGTCCGGGCGCGACGATGCACCCGCCGGCATCGATGCGACGCGACGCGCTCAGGTCGTCCCCGACAGCGAGAATCGTGCCGTCGTCCCCGAAGACCACGTCGGCACGGCGCTCGCCGGTCTCATCGACCACGAGGCCCCCGGTGATCACGGTGTCGGTCATCGCTTCGTCGTCTCCTGTGAGCTCTCGCCGTCGGTGTCGGGCTTGTCGTGTTCACGCGGGCCACCGAGCAGGAGGTAGAGAACGGCCATGCGCAGCGCCACTCCGTTGGTCACCTGCTCGAGTACGACCGATCGTTCCAGTTCGGGGACGTCACCGGCCAACTCGATACCGCGGTTCATCGGGCCCGGGTGCATCACGAGTGTCTCGGAGCGCAGCGCCGCCGCCCGGGCAGCGGTCAGGCCGAACCGCTCGTGGTACTCCCGCATGGAGGGGACCAGCGCCTCGTGTTGGCGTTCGAGTTGCATCCGCAGCAGGTAGACGACGTCGACCGTCGCCAGTACCGCGTCGAGGTCCGCACTCACCGCTACGCCCCACCCCTCGACGTCGGGCGGCATCAGCGTCCGGGGCCCGACGAGGGTCACCTCCGCCCCGAGTGTGCGCAGCGCCAGGACCTCCGAGCGGGCGACACGCGAGTGGGCGATGTCGCCGACGATGGCCACGTGGATGCCCTCGACGGTGTCGAGGTGACGGCGGATGGTCATCGCGTCCAGTAGTGCCTGGGTCGGGTGTTCATGGGTCCCGTCCCCGGCGTTGATCACGACGGCGTCGACCCAGCGGGTGACCTGGCGAGGCACCCCGGCGGAGCGGTGGCGCACGATGAGACAGTCGGCTCCCATCGCCTCGAGGGTCTGCACGGTGTCACGCACCGACTCGCCCTTTCCGAGCGACGACGTGGCCGGGGCGAACGTCATCGTGTCCGCCGAGAGGCGCTTCGCCGCCGACTCGAACGACAGGCGGGTCCTCGTCGACGGCTCGAAGAAGACGCTGGCAACCGTGCGGCCCCTCAGCGCGGGCACCTTCGGGATCTCGCGTCGGGAGACCTCGGCGAACTCGTCGGCGGTGTCGAGCACCGTGACGATGTCGGCTCGACTCAGCCCGTCGATTCCCAGCAGGTGCGGCCCGATCGGCGGGTGACTCATCACGTCGCTCCCATCACGTCGCCTCGCCCGCGGTCCCGCCGATGCGGACACCGTCGGCGTCCACGGAAACCAACTGGGAGCGGCTCGTCGGAAGGTTGCGACCGACGAAGTCGGGCCGTATCGGCAGCTCACGGTGTCCCCGGTCGATCATCACCGCGAGGCGCACGACCCGTGGGCGTCCGAAGTCGGTGAGCGCATCGAGGGCCGCACGCACGGTGCGGCCGGTGAACAGGACGTCGTCGACGAGCACGACGGTCCTACCGCTGACGTCGAAGGGGATCCGGGTCGGCGCCGGCGCGACGACAGGCCGCAACCCGACGTCGTCGCGGTGCAGCGCCACGTCGAGAACACCCACGGGGGGCGCCTCGGAGTCGGTCGCCTCCCCGATGATCGCGGCCAGCCGCTCGGCCAGGTCCACGCCGCCGGTCTGCAACCCGACGAGGGCGAGACCGTCGGTACCGTCGCGCTCGAGGATCTCGTGGGCCATGCGGTAGAGGGATCGGTCGACGTCTCCACGGTCCATCACCGGATCACCGGTGACGAATGGCGTGCTCGCGGCTCCGAGGAGCCGCCGTTCGCGTTCGGCCACGTCGTCCTCTCGTCCGTACGGGCCTCACGGGACCCACTTCACGGTCGAGCGACGACGCTACCGTGCCGCCCGCCGTCTCACCAGGATGCGGCGGCCGTCGTCCGCGACGCGGGCCTCCACGAAGCCACGGCCGGCGGCGACCGCCACCGCTGCCGGGTTGCGGGGGTCACACAGGGCGACGAGCGCGTCGAGGTCGAGTGTCGCGAGCGCCCAGGTCGCCACGAGTTCGACCGCCGCAGAGGTCATCCCGGTGCCCCGCCGGTGCGGCGCCGCCCAGTAGCCGATCATCGCGACACGCGAGCCGGGTCGGAAGCCGGCCAGTCCCACTTCTCCGCACACCTGCGGCGCGGCGCCGGAGTCGTCGTCGTCACGGTGGGCGGCACCGTCCTCGCAGATGACCAGGTCGAGCGACAGGTGCTCCCGACGGCGCTGGGGATCTCCGGCGATCCAGCGTCGGGCGACGGCGGGTGACGGGTCGGGTGGAACCGCCGTCCACCGGACGACCTCGGGGTCGGACCACGCTGCGACGAGCGCCCCGGCATCGGCGTCGCGCCAGGGACGCAGCCGCACCCGCCCGTCGGCGAGCGGGGGGTCCGGGAGTGGGATCACGCCGGCGTCGGATCCTCTGCGGGGGCGTCGGGGCGGGTGCGCCGGGCGATCTCCGCCAGAACACCGTTCACGAAACGGCCGGAGTCCTCGGTGGAGTACTCCTTGGCCAACTCGACGGCCTCGGACAAGATGACGCCTGTCGGCACGTCGGGGCGATGGGCGAGTTCCCAGGTGGCGAGGCGGAGCAGCGCCCGGTCCACACGCGGCATGCGCTCGAGGTGCCAGCCGTGGGACGCGTCTTCGATGATGGCGTCGACATCCGGGGCGGCCTGCGCGAAGCCGCGCACCGCCTCCCGGGCGTAGCGGTCCGGAGCGACGGTCTGCGCGTCGAGAACCTCGACGGGATCGACGCCGGACATGTCGGCCTCGTAGAGCAGTCCGAGGACACGCTCCCGCGAGCCCCGGCGTCCCGGTCCGGCGCGCCCGGCGTCGTTCACGCCCGTGAGAGATAGGCGCCGGAGCGGGTGTCGACCTTGATCTTCTCTCCCGGCCCGACGAACAGCGGGACGCTGACGACGAGGCCGGTTTCGACCGTGGCCGGCTTCGTCGCGCCCGACACTCGGTCTCCCTGGATTCCCGGCTCGGTCTCGGTGATCTCCAGCACGACCGCAGCGGGCAGATCGGTCCCGATGATCTCGTCGCCGTACATCAACAGCACGGCGTTGTTGTTCTCGATCAGGTAGTTCGTCGCGTCGCCGAGGGTGGACTCGGAGATCGGCATCTGGTCGTAGGTCTGGGTGTCCATGAAGACGTAGTCGGCGCCGTCACGGTACAGGTACTGCATCTCACGCTTGTCGACGATGGCCCGCTCGACCTTCTCACCGGCCCGGAAGGTCCGGTCGACCGTTGATCCGGTCCGGACGTTGCGCAGCGTCGTCCGCACGAAGGCACCGCCCTTGCCCGGCTTGACGTGTTGGAACTCGACGACCTGGAAGAGGCCGTCATCGAGATCCAGCGTCATGCCGTTCTTCAGGTCGTTCGTCGTGGTCGTCGCCATGGGTCCTCCATCGGGCTCACCGGCCGCAGCAGTCTCGCCGCGGATCGCTCCGTCGGCAACGTGGCCGTCGAGCCCGGCGGGGTCCGCTCAGACGACGAGGGTCTTCGGCGCCAGAGTCAGACGCTCGGCCCCGCTGTCGGTGACCACGACCGTGTCCTCGACCCGCACGCCGGTGAGGCCGTCCAGATAGACGCCCGGTTCCACAGTCACGACCATCCCGACAGCGAGCACCTCGTCGGCCCGCCGCGACACGCGGGGTGCCTCGTGGATGTCGAGACCGACCCCGTGGCCGGCACCGTGCACGAACGCGTCTGCACGGCCGGCGGCGGCGATGAGGTCCCGGCATGCCCCGTCCACGTCCCGGGTGGGCACACCCGCGGTGACCGCGTCCACGCCGGCCTGTTGGGCCGCGGTGACCAGTGCGACGAGCTCGGCGTCGCCGGGGCGGGGCTCGCCCACGCAGACGGTACGGGTCATGTCGGAGCGGTAGCCGTCCACCATCGCGCCCGAGTCGATGATCACGAGCTCACCGGAACCGATCACCCTGTCGCCGGCGGTGTGGTGGGGCCGCGCCGCATTGGGACCCGTTGCGACGATCGTCGGGAAAGCGACACCGTGCGCCCCGTGCCGCACCATTGCGTCGGCGAGGGCCGTCGCCAGCTCGCGCTCGGTCGGACCGTCGACGAGTGCCGGCAGCATCTCCCCCAGGGCAGCGTCGGCGATCCGTGCCGCGCGCCGCATCCGGGCCAGCTCGGCGGTGTCCTTGATCATCCTGTGGCGCTCGACGAGCCCGCTCACAGCGACGATGTCCACGTCGGGGAACCACTCCCCGTAGGTCCGGCGGTCCTCCCACGACACGTGGGCGGCCTCGAGACCGAGCCGGTCCCCGGAGCCGAGCAGGCGCTGAAGCTCACTGTGGGGACCATCGGCGACCACCACCGAGAACGGACTCGATGACGCCGCCAGCTCCTCGTCGGCGCGGGCGCCGTAGCGCGCGTCTGTCACGAGGACCGCGTCCGAGGCGCTCACGACGGCGACACCCGCCGAGCCGGTGAATCCGCTCAGCCAACGCACGTTGGAACGGCCGCTGACGACGAGCACCTCACATCCGGCGTCGCCCAGGTCGGCCAGGACGCGGTCGAGACGCCCCGAGACGTCGAGCGCGGGCAGATCGCCCGTGGTCACGATCCGTCGCCGGCGAGGATCTCCGCGACGGCGCCGATGGCGAGCCGGTAGCCGTGGCCACCGAAACCGACGATGGTCCCCGTGGCCACAGGGGCGACGACGGAGGTGTGACGCCAGGGCTCGCGTGCGTTCGGGTTCGAGAGGTGCAGTTCGATCACCGGGCCTTCGAAGGCGGCGAGGGCGTCGTGGATGGCCCAGCTGTAGTGGGTGAACGCACCCGGATTGATGACGATCGCCGCGCAACGGCCGCGGGCCGCCGCCACGGCGTCGACGAGCACACCCTCGTGGTTGGACTGGAGATGCTCCAGCTCGAGCCCGTGCGTATCCGCAACGGCGCGGGCCGTCGCGACGTGGTCGTCGAGGGTCGCCGTGCCGTACACCTCCGGTTCGCGGGTGCCGAGCATCTGCAGATTCGGCCCGGACAGCAACAGGACGGTCGGACGGCTCATCGGATGGTCTCCAGGGTGGCGAGCAGCAGATCGCGGTCGATGCCGGTGACCGGCTCGACGCCGTCAGGGCCGTCGAGGACGAAGGTGACCCCGTCGACCGCCTTCTTGTCACGACCGAACAACTCGACGATCTCGTCGCCGTCGACACCGGCCGGTAGGTGGTCGGGAAGTTCGTAGCGTGCGACGACGCGTCGGTGTTCCGCGACCGCCTCGTCGTCGATGCGGCCGAGGTTGCGGGCGAGTTCCGCGGCGTAGATCAGCCCGATCGCGACGGCTTCACCGTGGCGGAGGTCGAAGCGCCCCGCGATCTCGAGCGCATGCGCGAGGGTGTGCCCGTAGTTCAGGATCGCCCGCCGCCCCGACTCGGTCTCGTCTCCTGCGACCACGTCGGCCTTGATCCGGACGCACGCGGCCACCCGCTCCTCGATGGAGAGGTCGTCGAGTCGGCCGCCGCCCAGGAAGTGGTACTTGGCCAGCTCGCCGAGGCCGCTGCGGTACTCGCGCGGCGGCAGCGTGGCCAGGACCCCGGTGTCACATATCACCGCACTCGGCTGCCAGAACGCACCGACGAGGTTCTTGCCCTCGGCCAGGTTGACGCCGGTCTTCCCTCCGATGGCTGCGTCGATCTGGCCGAGCAGGGTGGTCGACACATGGACGACGGGTATGCCGCGGTGGTAGACCGCGGCGGCGAAGCCCGCCACGTCGGTGACGAGCCCGCCGCCGACAGCCACGACGGCGTCGGCGCGGGTCAGCCCCCATCGGGCGAAGCGGCCGCACAGGTCCTCGACAGTGGTGAGTGACTTGGCGGTCTCGCCGTCGCCGATGGTGAACACACGGTGCTCGACCCCGGGGTCGACGTCGACGCCGACCCCCGCCTGGGTGACGACCGCCACGCGCCGCACGCCGGCCGGAACGACCCGGGCGAGCTCGTGGCGCGCTCCGTCGCCGACGAGGACCTCGTAGGACCGCTCACCCAGCGGGACGGGGACGACGATCATGTGGTGGCCTCCGAGGCGAGCCGGCTGACGACGAGTTCCGCCACCGCGTCGACGGTCAGCCCGTCGGTGTCGACGACCACGTCCGCAGTCGCTGCGTAGAACGGCTCACGGTCATCGGCGAGACGCCTCAGCACGGTCGCGGGGTCCTCGCCGGAGAGGAGTGGGCGGCCGCGGCCGTCGCCGACGCGCCCGGCCAGACAGGTCGGACTCGTGCGGAGCCAGACGACATCGGCGCCGCGGTCGAGGAGCTCGCGACAGGCGGCCGTCATGACGACGCCGCCGCCGGTGGCGACGACCACGGGGTCGGTCCGGGCCAACACAGCGACGAGCGCCTCGAACTCGGCCCCGCGGAAGGCCGCCTCGCCGTCGGTTGCGAAGATGTCGGGGATCGAGGTGCCCTCGCGGGCCACGATCGCGTCGTCGAGATCGACGAACTCCCGTCCGGTGAGCGCCGCGACGCGTCGACCGACGGTGGACTTCCCCGAGCCCATCATCCCGATGAGGGCGACATGACGCATCGCCCCAACCTAGTGACCGCCACGCGCGGCGAGTACCTTCTTTGCCGCTGCGGTCATGTCGGACACGGGAGCGTCCACACCCGTCCATGCCGTGAAGGCGACCGCCGCCTGACCGACGAGCATTGCAAGACCGCCCCCCACCCGGCATCCCGCTCGCTGCGCGGCGGCCATCAGCGGCGTCACGGAGGGCTCGTAGACGAGGTCGACGACGACCTGTCCGCTCCTCAGAAGCGACGTGTCGAACGGCGTGACGCCCTCACCGGCCGTGCCGGCCATGCCGACCGACGTCGCGTTCACGACGAGGTCGGCCGTGCCGATCTCGTCGGGTCCGGCCACACGGCCGCGCCCACCGGCGAGAGACGCCGCGGTCTCGGCCTTGTCGGGCGTTCGGTTGACGACACCCACAGAGGCGGCTCCGTTGCGTACCAGCGCGTCGATGACCGCCCGGGCGGCCCCGCCCGCACCGACGATCACGCACGACATGCCTGCGACGTCGAGGGCGAGGTCGGCTTCCAGCCCGGCGATGAAACCGTCGCCGTCGGTGTTGTCGCCGGTCAGATGGCCGTCGCGGTTGATCACACAGTTGACGGCACCGAGGTTCGCTGCGGCCGGTGTTGTCTCGTCGACGGCCGCCGCGACGGCGTCCTTGTGGGGCATCGTGACCGACAGACCGACGATCCCCAGGCTGCGCATCGCGTCGAGCGCCCCGGGGGCGCCGCCGGGGGCGACGTCGAAGGCCAGGTACACCCAGTCGAGCCCGCATGACGCGAACCCGGCGTTGTGGATCGCCGGCGACAACGAGTGACGGACCGGATGCCCGATCACGGCGGCCAGTTGGGTGTGTCCCGATATCGGCGCCGACGTCACCGTGGTCCGATCAGAAGATCCCGGCGGCGCGCGACTCGGCCACCTGGCGGTTGAACTCGTCGAAGTCGTCGGTGAAGAAGTGACTGCCGTCCTCGTCGGCGAGGACGTAGTACAGCCAGGGGCCGGGCTCGGGCGCGAGCGCCGCCTCGAGGGCCGCTCGGCCCGGCGCGGCGATCGGCGTCGGTGGCAGACCGGGGTAGAGACGCGTGTTGTACGGCGAGTCGATCGCGAGATCGGTCACGGTCAACTCCTCCTTCTGCTCACCGATCGCGTAGAGGACGGTCGCGTCGATCCCCAACGTCATCCCGGCCTCGAGCCGGTTGTGGATGACGCGGCTGATCTTCGCCCGATCCTCGGGGACGAACGCCTCCTCCTCGATCAGCGAGGCGATGATGATCAACTCGTACGGGGTGTATCCGGTGACCGCCTCCGCCGAGTCGTACCCGACATCGGTCAGGACCGTGTCCATCTGTTGCACCATCCGGCGCACGAGGTCGATCTCGTTCGCGTCGGACTCGTCGTCGATCGCGTAGGTGTCGGGGAACAGCAGACCCTCGAGGGTCGTGATGCCGGCCGGTTGGAAACGCGACCGCACGAGGCCGCCCTCGAGCGCCTGATCGAGTTCCACCGCGTCGAAGGCCGGCAACTGGTCGAGCAGGCGCGGCGTGATCTGGGTCAGCCACAGCCCCTCGGGGATGGTGATGGTCTCGAAGGTACGGGGGATCGGGCCGGCCTCGAGGACCTCCCGGACGTCCCAAACGGCGCTGTTGCGGGCCACCGCGTACTCGCCCGCGAGAAACGGACCGGCGTTCTTGTACCGGAAGTAGTACCGCGCCACGGTGGCGTTCGGCACGACCCCCTCGTTGGAGAGGATCCGGGCGATGTCGTTGGTGGACGCGCCGTCGGGGATCTCGATCGTCACGATCTCACCGGGGTCACCGGGCGGGTCGAGCTGGCGTTGGACCCAGTCGTTCACGAACCACGCCGTGCCGCCCAACAGCACCACCAGGGCCGCCAGGACGAGACCGAGTCGTCGCAGGGGACCCCACGGCCGGGGCAGCCGTACCCAGTCCTCGTTGCGGCGCAGGATCTGGTCCTCCTGCGCCAGGCGGGGATCCCCCATCGGGTCATAGGCCGGGATCTCGAACTGCTCGGGGGCTTGTTCGGCCGGCGGCCCCTCGGGCATCGGCGCGGCCGGATCCCACGGCTCGCCTCCTTCGGCGTCATGGAGGTCCCACGGCTCAGCGTGGTCCGAATCGCCCCAGTCGGCCTCCGAGTCCGGGTGAGCCGCGTCGCCCCAGTGGGGATCGGACCGCAAATCCCCCGGTTCGCCCATGTCGTCGTCCGCGCCCTGGCCCCCCAGCATCGGGTCGATGGAATCCGCGCCCTGACCACCCAGCATCGGGTCGATGGGAGAGTCGTCGGATCCTGGTCGGGTGTCGTCGGTCATGGTGGGGTCAGGCGTCGGGAGCCGGGGAGGGTCGGCCGTCGAGCCACGACTGCAGGATCACGGCTGCGGCGACCTTGTCGATCACGTCACGCCGTGATCGGCCACGGACACCCCCCTCACGCAGCGAACGCTCGGCGGACACCGTGGTCAGACGCTCATCGTAGGGCTCGACGGGTACCGCGAGACGGTCACCCAGCTCGTCGATCTCGTCGAGCGCGGCCGTGGCAGCCGGGCCGAGCGACCCGTCCATCGACAGTGGCAGGCCCACCACCACCCGGCCGACCTCGAGCTCGGAGACGAGCGCCGCGATGGCATCGTGGTCGACCCCGTGGTCCCCGCCACGCCGGATCACCGAGTGGGGCGAGGCGATGATGCCGATCGGGTCGCTCACGGCGACGCCGATCCGCACGGTGCCCAGGTCCAGGCCGAGGACCCTCACGCCACCCCGGCGGCGCGGCGGACCAGGTCGAGCGCCTCGTCGAGCGCTTCGGGGTCCTTGCCACCGGCGACAGCCAACTCGGGGCTCTTGCCACCACCGCCCTTCACCGCCTTCGCGGCGTCGCTCAACAGGTCACTGGCGTGCAGGCCGCTGTCTGCGAGGACCGCCGCCACGAGCGCCACCCCACCACCGTCGGGAGCGGCGCCGAGTACCACCGCGCGCACACCCTCACGATCCCGCACGGCGACCGCCAGGTCACGCAGGCCGTCGCGGTCGATGTCGTCCACCCGCGCGACCACGACACCGTCCACGGCTGCGTCGGCGAGCTCTCCGGCCCGCCCGACGGCGGCCTGGCGGCGCAGGACCTTGAGTTCGTCCCGCAGGGCCTTCAGTTCAGCAGCCCGTTTCTGGGCACCGGCCACGAGGTCATCGGGGGGCACACCGAGATGGTCGGCCGCGGCGGCGATGCGTGCCTCGTCCGCGCGCAACAGATCGATTGGCGCCGTGCCGGTCACCGCCTCTATCCGTCGGATGTTGGACCCGATGGAACCCTCGGAGACAATCTTGACGGGCCCGATGTCACCGAGCGCGCCGACATGGGTGCCACCGCACAGCTCCACGGAGTGGCCGCCGGCCTCGAGGACCCTCACCACATCGCCGTACTTGTCACCGAAGAAGGCAATCGCCCCGAGTGCCGTCGCCTCCTCCATCGTCGTCTCGAAGTGGCGGACGCGGCCGTTCGTGAGGATCTCGTCGTTCGACAGGTCCTCGATGCGGGCGATCTCGGCGGGGGTCACCGCCTCGAAGTGGGAGAAGTCGAAGCGGAGGCGACGGGGCCCGACCTCCGAGCCCTGCTGCTTGACGTGGTCACCCAGTACCTCGCGCAGGGCCCAGTGCAGGATGTGGGTGGCGGTGTGATTGCGCCGGATTGCGGCGCGCCGCCCCGTGTCGATGGACGCTGTGACCGTGTCCCCTACGGCGACGCCCGCAGCGGGCCCGTCGGTGTGATGCAGGTGCAGACCCGCCACAACGAAGGTGCAGTCCGTGACAGCCACGGTGACATCGCCGTCGGTGATCGTCCCCGTGTCGCCCACCTGGCCACCGGACTCGGCGTAGAAGGGCGTGCGGTCCAAGACGATCCCGTCCGCGGTCACGGCGAGGACGCGTGCGTCGGCGACGGTGTCGGTGGCGCGCCCGACGAAGTCCGTCTCACCGTTGTCGGCGAGAATGGCCTGATAATCGGAGACGTCTCCCCCTGCAGCGGTCTTGGCGTCGTGATCGGCCCGGGCCCGACGCCGCTGTTCGGACATGGCCGTGTCGAACGCGTCCCGGTCGACCGACAGGCCTCGCTCACGGGCCACCTCCTCGGTGACCTCCAGGGGGAACCCGTACGTGTCGTGGAGGGTGAAGGCGACCTGGCCGGGAAGTGTCCCTCCCTCGGCGACGGCGTCGAGAGACTCGTCGAGGAGCGTGGACCCGGTCCGCAGCGTCTCGCGGAACCGGACCTCCTCGCGCTCGACGATCCCCCGTACGAGCTCGTGGCGGTCCGCGATGTCGGGGTAGTCCGACCCCATCACGTCGATCACCTCGTCGACGAGGGCCGGCGTGACCGGGTCCTCGACGCCGAGCAGGTATGCGTGGCGGATCGCCCGGCGCATGATGCGTCGCAGCACGTAGCCCCGCTCCTCGTTGGACGGCACGACACCGTCGGCGATGAGGAACGTCATCGTGCGGGCGTGCTCGGCCAGGATCCGCAGGGAGACGTCGGACTCGTCGGCACGGCCGAGCGGCGTACCGCTCAGCTCGGCCGCCTTGTCCACCAGACGGGCCATCTCGTCGATCTCGAAGACGGAGTCCACGCCCTGGACCAGGGTGAGGATGCGCTCGAGGCCCGCGCCGGTGTCGATCGACGGCGCAGGCAGCGGCTCCTGGGTCCCGTCGGGGCGGGCGTCGAACTGCATGAAGACCAGGTTCCAGAACTCGAGGAAACGCTCGTGTCCACCCTCGGCTGGGCCGCCGTCGTGACCGAACGCCGGGCCCTTGTCGTAGAAGATCTCCGACGAGGGGCCGTTGGGTCCGGTGTCGGCCATCCGCCAGTAGTTGTCCTCGTCGAGGCGCTGGAGTCTCTGCGGGGCAAGCCCGACCTCGTCGATCCAGATCTCGGCCGCCTCGTCGTCGGAGAGGTGCACCGTCACCCACAGCCGGTCCACGTCGAAGCCGAGCACCTCGGTGGAGAACTCCCACGCCCACGGGATGGCATCGGCCTTGAAGTAGTCCCCGAAGCTGAAGTTCCCGAGCATCTCGAAGAAAGTCAGGTGGCGACGGGTGCGCCCGATCTCATCGAGGTCGTTGTGCTTGCCACCGGCGCGCACGCACTTCTGCACCGTCGTCGCGCGGCGGTAGGGCGGCGTCTCGGTGCCGAGGAAGTACGGCTTGAACGGCACCATGCCCGCCACCGTGAACAACAGAGTCGGGTCGTGGGGTATGAGGCTCGCCGAGGGCGCGACCGTGTGACCTCTCTGCGAGAAGAAGTCGGTGAACGACGCGCGGAGCTTCCGGGCCTCCATCGCAGGCGAGCCTATCTGTGGGTCAGGACACAGCCCGCAGCGAACCGCGCCGCCGCTGGACCTCGAGTTCGGCCTGGGCCTCTGACGCGTAGCGACGCATCACGTCGCGACCCTCACTCACCGCGGCACGCAGTTCGCCACCGGCGCGCCGGATCCGTACGCCGACCTCGTCGACGAGTTGATCGGGTGCCACCCGCTCCATCTGGCGTCGCACCTGCCGCTTGACGTACCAACCACCGGCCATGCCGACGCTGATACCCGCGCCGAAGGCCATCGTCCTGCCGAACATCAGCCGACCTCCCGTCGCTGCACATCGTCGTGAGCCGCTTGCGCCCTGCGGCCGCGTAGGCGACGTCCCATCGCACCGGCGCCCTTGAGGACGGCAGTCGTCTTGATGACGGGGTCTGCGATGGCCTGGTAGGTCACCCTCGACAGCGTGTCGGCGCGGGCCGAGACCTCGTCCGCCCGATCCAGAAGTCCGTCGGCGCGCTCGAGGCCGTTCACCACCCTCTCGGAACTGGCCTCGAGGTCACGCACGAGTGGGACGACCTCGTCGTGGAGCTCGTCGACCGAGCGGCGCAGATCGGTGACCGCACGCGTCACGACGAACAGCACAGCCACCAGGGCTCCCACCGTGAGGACGCTGACGACACTCAAGATCACGATGGCGAGGTCTGCTGCTGACATCGGGTTCTCCTCGTGTCTCGGGCGGGCGGGGATTCAGTCGTCGTGTCGGTCGTCTTCGGCGCGGTGCACCGACCACCAGGTCCGGTGCAACGACCCCTCCGCTCCGTGCGGCGACGGCTCGTAGTAGGCGTTGTCCGCCACCTCGGGGGGACGGTACTGCTGGGGCACCCAGCCCCGGGCGTCGTCGTGAGGATAGTCGTACCCCTCACCGTGGCCGAGGACCTCGGCACCGCGGTAGTGGCGGTCACGCAGGTGCACGGGCACCTCACCGCCCCGCTCACGCACGTCGGCCTCCGCGCGACCGAGCGCGACGTAGGACCGGTTCGACTTCGGTGCCGTCGCCAGATAGACGACCACATGGGCGAGGTTGATCCTCGCCTCGGGCAGCCCGACGTGCTCGACCGCGGCCGACGCGGCGATGGCCAGCGGCAGCGCGTGGGGGTCGGCCATCCCGATGTCCTCAGAGGCGAGAACGATGAGGCGGCGGGCGATGAAGCGGGCATCTTCGCCCGCCTCGAGCATCCTCACCATCCAGTAGAGCCCCGCGTCGGGATCCGAACCCCGGATGGACTTGATGAACGCCGAGATCGTGTCGTAGTGGTCGTCGCGCCCGTAGCGGAAGGCGCGCGTGTCCAGGGCCGCCGTCATGTGTTCCACGGTGACGACCGGCTCACCGGTACCGGCGCCGGCCCCGTCGTCGGTGTCCGCCTCCGAGCGAGCGAGGGCGACCGCCACCTCTGTGGCGACGAGGGCATGGCGGCCGTCACCGCCGACCCTGGCCACGAGTTGTGCGATGGCGTCGTCAGCCGCCGCCGCGCCTTCCACCGACAGCCCGCGTCGCACGAGCTCGGCGACGGAGTCGTCGTCGAGCGGCTCGAGGCGGAACAACGTCGAACGGCTCAACAGCGGCGGGTTGATCTCGAAGAACGGGTTCTCCGTCGTCGCGCCGATGAGCACGAGCAGGCCCGACTCCACGGCCGGTAGCAGCGTGTCCTGCTGGGCCTTGTTGAAGCGGTGGACCTCGTCGAGGAACAGGATGGTCCCCCGTCCGTGTTCACCGAGGCGCTGCTCGGCAGCTGCGATCTCGCCCCGCACGTCTTTCACGGTCGCGGTGACCGCGCTGAGCTGGACGAACGTCTTGGCCGTCGAGGACGCGACCACCTGCGCGATCGTCGTCTTGCCCGTCCCCGCGGGACCCCACAGGATCACCGACGACAGGCGATCGGCCTCGATCAGGCTGCGCAGCGGCCGACCCTTGGCGAGGAGGTGGCGCTGTCCGACGATCTCGTCGAGGGTCTTCGGGCGCAGACGCGCCGCGAGCGGCTGGGTCCGGGCGAGCTCCATCGCAGCCGCGGCGGAGAACAGGTCGTCGCCCATGTCCCGGCCGGCCCGTCAGATCCGCCGGTCAGGTGCTCGGCGGCAGCACACGCAGACCGAGCTCCTCGACGTGACGGGGATCTATCTCGCTCGGCGCGTTCGTGAGCGGATCCGTGCCCGACTGGGTCTTGGGGAACGCGATGACCTCGCGGATGTTCTCCTCGCCGAGCAGCAACGCACAGAGACGGTCCAGGCCGAACGCGAAGCCGGCGTGGGGCGGCGCGCCGAACCGGAAGGCGTCGAGCAGGAAGCCGAACTTCGCCTCCGCCTCCTCCTCGCTGATCCCGAGGACGGCGAAGACCTGCTTCTGGATGTCGGAGTCGTGGATACGGACGCTGCCCGAACCGAGCTCCCAGCCGTTCAGGACGAGGTCGTAGGCCTGGGAACGCACCCGCAGCAGCTGCTCCCCACCGCCACGCACGATCAGATCGACGTCGTCGGGGTGCGGCATCGTGAACGGATGGTGCGCGGAGATCGGGTCACCCGCCTCGTCGAGCGCCTCGAAGAGGGGGAACTCGGTGACCCACAGGAAGTTGAGACCGCCCTCGTTGACGGGGGGCCGGCCCAGCTCGAGGCGCAGAAGACCCAGGACGTGGTTGACCACCCGGCGCTTGTCGGCGATGAGGAGAAGGAGGTCTCCGGGTTCGGCCTCGAGACGCCGGGGAAGTTCGGCGAGCTCGGTCTCGGACATGAACTTGGTGAGCGCCCCGTCGAGTTCGAGGTCCTCGCCGACCCGGAACCAGGCGAGCCCCTTCGCCCCCCAGCGCTTGCACATGTCGGTCAGCTCGTCGATGCGGTTGCGGCCGAGCTCTGCACCTCCGGACGCGACGATCGCCTTCACGCAGTCCACCTGGAACACGCGCGCCTCGGTCCCCTCGAACAGGTCCGAGAGCTCCACGAGCGTCATGCCGAAACGCACGTCGGGTTTGTCGGAGCCGTAGGTCTCCATTGCGTCGTGCCAGGTCATCGTGGAGAAGTTCTCGGGCCACTCCCCTGTCACCGCCTCGGTCGCCGACGCCACCGCGTAGGAGATGACCTCGATGACGTCCTCCTGACCCACGAACGCCGCCTCGGCGTCGAGCTGCATGAACTCGAACTGGCGATCGGCGCGCAGGTCCTCGTCACGCAGGCAACGGGCGATCTGGAAGTACCGGTCGATGCCGCCGACCATGCACAGCTGCTTGAACAGCTGGGGGCTCTGGGGCAGCGCGTAGAAGCGACCCGGGTGCAGCCTCGACGGAACGACGAAGTCCCGGGCGCCCTCGGGCGTGGACGCCACGAGCATCGGGGTCTCGATCTCGACGAACCCCTGGTCCTCCATGGCCGTGCGCACCGCCGAGTTCACGATCGCCCTGGTCCGCAGGTTGTCCTGCATCTTGGGGCGGCGCAGGTCCACGTAGCGGTGCCGCAGCCGGATGCCCTCGTCGATCTCACGACGACTGTGCATCGGAAACGGTGGCGGCTCGGCGACGTTGAGGATCTCGACCTCGCAGTCGTGCAGCTCGATGTCGCCGGTTGTGAGCATGGGGTTCTCCATGCCCTCGGGACGGGCCACGACGGTGCCCTCGATCCGCACGACGAACTCGGCGCGCAGGTCGAGGCGCTCGTCGACCACGCACTGCACCACACCGGTGTGGTCCCGCAGGTCGATGAAGGCGAGCTTCTCGCCGTGCTCGCGGCGACGGTCCACCCAGCCGCACACGGCCACCCGGCGGTCGACGTCGTCCGCGCCGAGCTCACCGCAGTAGTCCGACCGCATGCCACGGGCCGCGGCCAGCTGTGCGTAGTAGGTCTCTTCGTCGATCTCGGTGTCGCTCACAGGTTCCTCTTCGGGTTCACAGCAGTCTCTTGCGGATCTCGTCGACCATCGTGCCGCGGGGAACGGCAACCTGGTCCTCGTCGGCGCGCAGCGGTCGCAATGTCACGGTCCCGGCGGCGAGCTCGTCATCGCCGATGATGGCCGCGTAGCGTGCCCCGCTGCGATCCGCGACCTTCATCTGCGCCTTCATGGAACGCCCGTCGAAGGCGCGATCGGCACCGATTCCCGCCCGGCGCAGCTCGTCGCACAGCGCAGTGGCCGCGGTGCCGTCCGTGGCGTCGACGACGAAGACCGTCACCGACGGCGGCGGCGCGGCGAAGGCACCCTCGGCGTCGCATGCCAACAGGATGCGGTCCACGCCGAGCGCGAAACCGATGCCGGGGGTGGCAGGTCCGCCCATCTCCTCGGCCAGGCGGTCATAGCGGCCGCCGCCGCCCACCGCGTTCTGGGCGGCGTCGAGGGAATCGGCCGCGAACTCGAAGGTCGTGCGCGTGTAGTAGTCCAGGCCCCGCACCAGGCGTGGCGAGATCTCGTGGTCGATCCCCAACGCGTCCAGCCCGGCCGTCACCGCGGCGAAGTGCTCGGCCGTCTCGCCGTCGAGGTGGTCCACCATCACGGGGGCGGCGGCGATCACCCCGGCGTCTTCGGGCCGCTTGGAGTCCAGGACCCTCAGGGGGTTCCTGACCAGGGTCTCACGGGACTGCTCGCTGAGATCCGCCGCGTGGGACTCGAAGTGGGCACACAGGGCCGCCAGGTACCGCGGCCGGGACTGCTCATCGCCGAGGGAGTTGACGCCGAGCCGCACACCACGCAGGCCGAGGCGGTTCCAGAAGCGGTCCGCCAGCGCGATCACCTCGACGTCGGCGGCTGGGTCATCGGTCCCGAGCATCTCGATCCCGACCTGGCTGAACTGGCGGTACCGGCCGGCCTGGGGCTTCTCGTAACGGAACTGTGGCCCCTCGTACCAGACCTTCCACGGCAGCGTCGGCCGCTCCTGGACGAAGGCACGCACCACCGACGCGGTCAGCTCCGGGCGCAGCGCCATGTGCCGGTCGTCACGGTCGTGGAAGTCGTACATCTCCTTGGTGACGATCTCGGTCTGCTCGCCGACCCGCAGGAAGACGCCGATCTCCTCGAAGATCGGCGACACGATCTCGCCGTAGCCGGCCCGGGCGGCCTCATCGGCGAACGCGTCGACGAGCGCACGTCGACGATCCGACTCGGGCGGGAGGATGTCACGGGTGCCCCGGGGGGCGCGGAAGTTGGGGCGCTCGGCCACGGCGGGTCAGCCTAGGCGGCCGGCCGGCCGGTCAACCCGAAGATGGCGGGATCCACGCCCTGTTGCTCCAGCAGACGCCGCAACTGCTCGTCACCGAGCACCGGCCGGAGCCGCTCGACCTGTACGGCATCGAGGGCCGTGATCTCACCGATTGAGCGGTCGTAGAGCCGCGCCGATGCCTCGATCGCGGCGAGATCGCTGAACTCGACACCGGTACGCATCCCGACGAGTGCCTCGATCACACGACCCCAGACCGGTTCGTAGGGCGCATAGGTGGCGACGACGGCAGGGTCGCTCTGGGCTTCGAGGTCGGTGACGAAATCGTCGACGGCGACGGTGACCGACACCGTGGCGCGGCTCATCGATGGGACGTCGCCCGCTTCGAAGGCGTCGAAGAAGTCGACGAGAGCCGCGCGGATATCGGCATTGCGGCCGTCGGTGCGGGCGACGAAGCGACTCTCGGCCTCGCTCAGGACGTCATCGGACCCGACGCGCACCGCGTCCACCTGCACGTCGTCGAGGCGACGGGCGTCGCGGCACCCGGCCACCGACAGCGCCACGACGGCGACGAGAAGCGCCAGGACGGGGGTGGACACCCGCATCGGCTCCGGCACCCCTCCGGGCTCAGGCGCTGCCGGGCAACACCCGGTGGGCCGAGTACACGGAATCGATCGAGCGCAGATGGCTCAGGATGGCGGCGACCTGTGCGGCATCGCCCACCTCGAAGTCGAAGCGCATGACCGACACCCTGTCGGACCCGGTGCGGGTGTCCGCGGCCAAGATGTTGACCTCCTGGTCCGACATGGCCGTCGCCACGTCCCGCAGGAGCCGTGCACGGTCGAGCGCCTTCACCTCGATCGTCGTGACGAAGGACCCGGGGCCGATGTCGTCCCACTCGACGTCGATGAGGCGGTCGGCCTGACCGGCGGCCAGAGACACGGCATTTGCGCAGTCCGCCCGGTGCACGGACACGCCGCGCCCGCGGGTGACGAAGCCCATGATCGAATCGGGTGGCACGGGCGTGCAGCACTTGGAGAGGCGGACCCACATGTCGTCGAGTCCCTCGACGTGGACGCCGACCCCGGAACGGTCTCCCTTCGACACGTCGCCGGTGGACGCCCGGGGACGTTGGACCGTCGACGGGAGATGCTCGGGCTCGGGCTCATCGGGCAGGAAGGCCTTCGCCACCCGTGTCGCGACGACCCGGGCCGAGACGTGTCCCTCGCCGACCGCCGTGTACAGCGATGCGACGTCGGTGTAGTTCATCGACTCGGCGACGTCCTCGAGGATCGTCGAGCGGCGCAGATCTGCGAGAGCGACGCCTTCGCGACGCAACTCGGCGACGACCTCGTCGCGTCCCGCGGAGCGTGCGTCCTCGCGCAGCTCGCGCGTGAACCAGCGACGGATGCTGTTGCGGGCCTTGGGCGTCACCGCGAACCGCAGCCAGTCCCGGGAGGGTCCGGCGGACTCGGAGCGCGACGTGAAGATCTCCACGGAGTCGCCTGAGCTCAACGCCGTCGACAACGGCACCAGCTTTCCGCCCACGCGCGCGCCGACGCAGGCATGACCGACCTCGGTGTGCACGGCATAGGCGAAGTCGACGGGGGTCGAACCCGCCGGCAGCGTGATGACCTCACCCTTGGGCGTGAACACGAAGACCTCGTCCTGTTCGAGGTCCACCTTGAGGGTGGCCATGAACTCGGCCGGATCGCTCGTCTCGGCGGTCCAGTCCACCATCCGGCCGAGCCAGGCGAGATCGCCGCTCGCGTCGCGGTCCTTGTACTCCCAGTGGGCGGCCACACCGTGCTCGGCGCGGGCGTGCATCTCCCGGGTTCGGATCTGCACCTCGAGCGACTTGCCGCCGGGACCGACGACCGTCGTGTGCAGCGACTGGTAGAGGTTGAACTTGGGCATTGCGATGTAGTCCTTGAACCGGCCCTGCACCGGCTTCCACGACGCGTGCAGCGAGCCGAGCGCGGCGTAGCAGTCCCGGACGTTCTCGACGATGACCCGGATGCCCACCAGGTCGTAGATGTCGTCGAACTCGCGCCCGCGCACGACCATCTTCTCGTAGATGCTCCAGAGGTGCTTCGGGCGTCCCGTCACCTCGGCGTCGATACCGACCTCGACGAGGCGTCCCAGGACGGTGTCCACCACCTGGTGCAGGTACAGCTCCCGTTCAGGTGAGCGGCGCCCGACCATGTGCTCGATCTGTGCATACCACTTGGGATGGAGGGCCGCGAACGCCAGATCCTCGAGTTGGCCCTTCATGTCCTGCATGCCGAGGCGGTGCGCGAGCGGGGCGTAGACCTCGATGGTCTCGCGGGCGATCCGCTCCTGTTTCTCGGGGGGGAGCGCACCAATCGTGCGCATGTTGTGGAGACGGTCGGCGAGCTTGATGATGATGACGCGCAGGTCCTTCGCGATGGCGACCAGCATCTTGCGCATCGAAGCGGCCTGCTGGGCCTCCTTCGAGTCGAACTGGACGCGGTCGAGCTTGGTGACCCCGTCCACGATCATGGCGACCTCGGACCCGAAGTTCTCGACGAGCTCCTCCATCGTGCACGAGCAGTCCTCGACGACGTCGTGGAGAAGCGCGGACGCGACCGTGATGTCGTCGAGACCCAGTGACGCGACGATGCGTGCGACCGCCAGCGGATGCTCGATGTAGGGCTCGCCGGACTTGCGGATCTGGCCGACATGGGAGTCGCGGGCCCACTGGTACGCGAGCTCGACGAGGGTCGTGTCACGCCCACCGTGGCTGCGGTACGTCTCGAGGAGCGGCGCGAGCTCCTGGTCGGCGGGCGCCTCGTGACGGCGCCACGGGAGTACGCGTGCGCCCAGGCCCACTACGGGAACCTGACCAGCGACATCAGCTCACGGCCCGGGAGTCGTGACCGCCCGCCCAAAAAATCCAGTTCCGCGAGGAACGCGCACCCGACCACGTTCGCCCCGACACGGTCGACCAGCTCACAGGTGGCCGCCGCGGTGCCCCCGGTGGCCAGCACGTCGTCGACGATGAGCACGTTGGAGCCCGCCTCGACCGCATCGACGTGCATGGCGAGACCATCGGTGCCGTATTCGAGCTCGTAGGTGGTGTCGACCACGTCGTGGGGCAACTTGCCCGGCTTGCGTACCGGGACGAACCCGGTGCCGAGCCGGTAGGCGATCGGCGCGGCGAGAATGAAGCCCCGGGCCTCGATGCCGAGCACCTTGGCGACATCGGTCCCCGAGAAGCGGTCGACGATCGCATCGACCACGAAGCGCAGGGCGTCGACGTCACCCAGCAGCGGGGTGATGTCCTTGTAGATGACCCCGGGCTCGGGGAAATCCGGGATGTCCCGGATCAGATCCTTCAGCCACTCGCCGCTCGTCATGGTCCCACGCTACCCATGCCGCGCACCGGTGATGACGACCTCAGCGGCGCTTCTTCTTGCGGGGCCGTGGCGGGTGGGTGCGCTGGGTGGACACGTTCGTCTCTCCGACGGGCCGGTGCCGCTTCTCGTCCTCCGACCGGATCTTCGAACGCGCCGCACGTTCTTTGGCCCGGCGCGAGACGAGGCCGGTGTTGGCGGGCCGCTCCCCCGCACGTTCGCTGCGCACGAGCGCCGCCCGGGCCTCTTCGAGGTCCTCGGTTTCCTGACCACCGAGGCGCTCGCGCAACTCGCGGTACTCGGGCTGGCGTTCCTTGAGGACCGCCACCATCGGGGTCGCGACGAACACCGACGAATAGGTACCCGCCAGGATCCCGATGAGCAGGGCCAGGGCGAACTCCTGAAGGGTGACCGCTCCCAGGAGCAGTCGTCCGACGATCAACAGCGTCAGCACGGGCAGGACCGAGGTGAACGTCGTGTTGATCGACCGCATCAGGACCTGGTTGGCCGATAGGGACACCAGTTCGGTGTAGCTGAGCTTCTGGTTGGCCGCCGCCTTCGCCTCGTTCTCCTTGATCTTGTCGAAGACGATGAGGGTGTCGTAGAGCGAGTAGCCGAGGATCGTCAGGAAGGCGATCACCGTCGCCGGGGTGACGTCGAACTGGAAGAGGGCGTACACGCCCACCGTGATCAAGATGTCGTGACCCACCGCCACGAGCGCGGCAGCCATCATCTGCCACTGGAGTCGGATCCAGATGTAGACGGCGATCACGATGAAGAACACGACGAGCGCCCGTTCGGCACTCGAGGTGATCTCGTCACCCCACGACGGTCCCACCGCGGAGAACGAGACGTCACTCACTTCCACGCCGGCCACCGCGGCGAGGGCCTCGGAAACCGCGGTGGTCTCCTCGGTGTTGGTCGCCTCGGCTTCGGCCCGGATCCGCAGGAGGTTCCCGCCGAGTTCCTGGATACGCGCGTCGCCGAAGCCGAGCGGCTCCAGCGCGTCGCGCACCTCGCCCGTCGAGACGTCGCCGCCGTCGACCTCCCACGACACGCCGCCTTCGAACTCGATGCCGAGGTTGAGGCCACGGGTGAAGAGGGCAACAGCCGCCACCACCAGGAACAGAGCCGAGATCGCGCCCATGCGCTTCCACACCTTCGGGAAGTCCACGGCCGGACGTCCCCGGTACAGATCACCCATCAGACTCATGCCGTCACGGCCTCCACCTCGGTGTCGGGTGGCATCCCGAATGCCCTGTTGGAACCTGAGAACCGCTTCGACAGTACGAGTATCCGTACGAACGGACGGAGGAAGAAGTAGGTCGCCACGAGGTCGAGGATGGACGCGATGCCGAGCATCAGGGCGAAGCCGCGCACCGAGCCGATCGTCAGGAAGTACAAGATGACCGCGCCGATGAGCGTGGCCAGGTTGGCCCAGAAGATCGTCCGGAACGCCGCCGGGAACGACCGGTCGATCGAAGAAGTGAGAGACCTCCCCCGCAATATGTCCTCTTTGAGGTGCTCGAAGTACACGATGTTGGAGTCGAGTGACACGCCGATCGAAACGATGAGACCGGTGATCCCGGCCAGCGTGAGGGCGAGCCCGCGTGTGTCGGAGAGGAACGACACGATCACCCACAGCATCGCACTCGAGACGATGAGGCTGAGGATCGCTCCGACTCCGAGCAGGCGGTAGTAGGCGATCATGTAGGCGGCCACGATGGCCACGCCGATCGCGCCGGCGAGAAGGCCGGCGTCGAGGGCGTCACGACCGAGCGTCGCCGAGACGGTGCGCACGAGCCCCGTGGTGGCCGGGTCGGTGAATTCGACGGGCAACGCACCGAAGTCGAGGACGAGCGCGATGTCACGGGCCTCCGCCTGGCTGAAGCTCCCCGTGATGTTGATGTTGTCGCGATCGAACGAAGCCGCCTGGATCCTCGGCGCGGACTGCACCTGACCGTCCAGCACGATTGCCAGCGCACCGACCTGATCACCGGGAACCGCGGGGCAGATTCCCCCGATGGCGGCGAAGCACGTGGATGCCGCGTCGTTGAAGCGGTCGATGCCGTCGGGCCCCGAACGGGCGGTCACCCGCACCGCCCACTGGACACCCTGCAGCTCCGCGCTCGCACCTTCGAGCGCCGCACCGGTCACACAGGCCGGACCCAGCAGGTAGCGGCCCGCTTCGCCATCGAGGATCACCGTGCGGCCGGCGAGGTCGTTGGCCGGACTCGTGACGAAACCCGTCTCGAGCTGGGCGAGTGACGGCCCACCGTTGTAGCCGTCGCTGACCATGTCCACACCCTCGAGGATGAGGTCGCTGCACACCACAGGCTCGGTGTGTGAGGGCTCGGGGTCCAGCGTCTCGTCGGGGACGGCGGGGACTCCCGAGAGAGGAAGTGGTCCCACCAGCACCGGGCGGAACCGCAGCTCCGCGGTCTGGCCGACGAGCTCGATGGCGCGTTCCTGGTCGTCGACCCCGGGGAGCTGGATCACGATCCTGTCGCCCTGGCGGGTGATGTCCGGTTCGGCCACCCCGAGTGCGTCCACCCGGTCACGGATGATCTCGAGCGCCTGGTCCAACTCCTCGCCGGTGACCTCGTCACCGGGATTGTCCACCGGCTCGAGGACGACCTCGACGCCACCCTGGAGATCGAGTCCCAGCAGCGGTTCCTGGCCCGCAATCAGCGACCCGGCGAGGAGCGCACCGACGATCACGACGATCGCGATGAGCGGCGTCGCCGCACGGCCCTTCATCGGGCACCCACCTCTGCGTCGTGACGTGTGTCGGAGTCGGGGCGCGTCACTGGTCTGTGCGCATCATGAGAAGTCACCACGGTCGTGGTCGGAGGTGATCAGGCGTCGCGGTCGGAGGTCTCGCCGTCGGCGACCTCGTCTGCGGCGTCGGCGACATCGTCGTCATCGGTGTCGTCGGCAGCGTCGTCCCAGTCGGCGTAGACGATCTTGTGGGCGATCGACTCGCGGGTGATCTTCATCTCCACGCCGTCGGCCACCTCGAGGAAGACCGTTCCCTCGTCGAAGTCGGTGATGCGGCCGTAGATACCGCCGGAGGTGAGTACCTCGTCGGCGACCTCGAGGTTGGCGAGCAGTTCCTGTTGAGCCCGGACCTTCCGCTGCTGTGGCCGCAGGAAGAAGAACCAGATGGCCAGGAACATCGGAACGAGGATGATGATTGAGCCCATTACTGCTGCCTTCGCGTGTGCATCGGGACTGGTGTGTTCGGCGCTCGGTCCTCGGAGGCGTGCCCGTCGCGTCCATCGACCCGTCGGGATGGCCCGTAGGGTTGCGCGGCGTGCGCCGTCTTCGAATGCGGCTTTCTGATCGTACCGGGGTGAGGCGCGATGGTAGGTATCGCGACGCGATCACCCCCACACCTCGCGAACCTCTTCCACGAGATCCGCGGTCGTACCGGCCACGATCGCGTCCCGCGCCCTGTCCACGATGCGCAACAGGAACGCGAGGTTGTGAAGGGTCAGTATCCGCTTGACCAGCGGTTCTCCCACCTGCTCGAGGTGTCGGAGATACGAGCGGGAGAACCGGTTTGCCGGGCTCTCCGGAAAGCCGGGGTCCAGGGGTCCGTCGTCGCGTGCGAAGCGGCTGGCCTTGATGTTGAACCTGCCCTCGGTCGTCAGCGCGGTGCCGTGGCGCGCGAGACGCGTGGGCAGGACACAGTCGAACATGTCCACCCCGACCGATATCCCCTCGACGAGGCTCGCCGGGTCGCCGACGCCCATCAGGTAGCGCGGGGCTCCCACCGGCAGTGCCGCACATGTCGCCGTCAGGGGAACGAGCATCTCGGTGCGCTTCTCCCCCACGGAGAGTCCACCCACCGCGTAGCCCTCGAAGCCGATACCCACGGTGTGCGCGGCGGACTCGAGCCGCAGATCCACGTCGAGGCCCCCCTGCACGATGCCGAACTGCGCGCGCATCCCATCGCCACGTTCGGGCCTGTCGAGGAACGCGGTCCGGGCCCGCTCCGCCCAACGCCCGGTCAGCGCGACCGCGTCGCGCACGACCCGGTCGGGTGAGGGAAGCGGCGGACACACGTCGAGAACCATCTGGATGTCCGCACCCAGGTCCGTCTGGATGGCGACCGCGCCCTCGGGAGTCAACACATGGGTCGAACCGTCGTACGTCGAGCGGAAGGTCGCCCCGTTCTCGTCGAGCTCCGGCTCCAGGCTGAACACCTGATAGCCACCCGAGTCCGTCAGGACGTGGCCGTCCCAGCCCATGAACCGGTGGATCCCGCCCCGTTCGCGGATGAGGTCGGAGCCGGGCCGCAACATCAGGTGGTACGTGTTGCCGAGAACGACCTCGGCACCGAGGTCGGCCACCTCGTACGCGGCGAGTGTCTGCACGACCGCCCGGGTTCCGACGGGCATGAAGCACGGGGTGCGCACGGTCCCCCTCGGCGTCGTGATCCTCCCCGTACGGGCGGCGCCGTCGGTTGCGGTGACCTCGAAGGAGAAGCTCATGATCGCGCCGTCACGGTGCGTCACGGACCTGCAGGCGCGGTCGGGCCGACTCCACCAACATCGCATCACCGAAGGACAGGAACCGGTAGCCCTCCTCCAGCGCGATGGTGTAGAGGTCCCGCCACCGCTCGCCGACGAAGGCTGCGAGCAGAACCAGCAGGGACGACCGTGGCATGTGGAAGTTCGTCATCAGGGCGTCCACGACGCGGAAACGGTGTCCGGGGCGGATGTAGAGGTCTGTCGCGCCCGCCAGATCGCCGGTGGCGGCCACGGACTCGAGCGTCCGCACCGTCGTCGTCCCGACTGCGACCACCCGGCGGGCGCGCTGACACGACTCCCAGGTCCCGGGCGTAACCGAGTAGCGCTCGGTGTGCATGACGTGGGCCTCGACGTCGTCGGTCTCGATCGGCCGGAACGTGGCGACCCCGACCGAGAGGGAGACGTGCGCGACCTCGATCCCGCGCTCGGCGAGCCGTTCGAAGATGCTCGGCGTCAGGTGCAGACCCGCCGTCGGTGCCGCCACGGAGGTGGCCTCGTGGGCGAAGACGGTCTGATAGCGCTCCGGGTCACCAACCGGTTCGGTGATGTAGGGCGGCAGGGGGACCGATCCGTGGCGATCCAGCAGGTCGGTCATCGCCACCGGCGACGCCGGGTGAACCAACCGCTGACCCTGTGGTCCCGGGCCGGCGACGACGAGGGCCGGTCGCCCGACCGCGCCATCCGGTCCCTGCGCGTGCAGCACGCTTCCGTCGGCGACGCGCCGACTCGGCTTCACGAGCGCGGTCCACACGTCGGCGCCGGCGTGGGACGCCCGCAGCTCCGGTCGGGGCTCAAGGACCAGCACCTCGACCGATCCGCCCGAAGCCTTGTACAGGTTGAGTCGCGCCGGCAGAACCCTCGTGTCGTTGACGACCACCAGGTCACCGGGCTCGAGGAGGTCCGGGAGATCGGCGGTTCGGCGGTGCTCCACTGTCCTGGAACCCCCGCCGCCGAAAGCGCGATCGACCAGCAGGCGCGACGCGTCTCGCTGTCCCAGTGGCCTCTGGGCGATCGACCCCGGCGGGAGCACGTAGTCGAACTCGTCGGTTCGCACCGGCCGGAGGGTACCCACGGGCCGCGGTTCAGTCGTCCACGGCCCGCTCGACGCAGACGCAGCGTCAGTCGAACAGCCCCGGGTTGTCCGCGGCGAGATCGGCCGGAACGGGCAGTCCCATGTGATCGAACGCCTGCGGTGTCGCCATCCGCCCCCGGGGCGTGCGCACGAGAAGACCCTGGGTGATGAGGAACGGCTCGTACACGTCCTCCACCGTCTCGGTGGGTTCGCTCACCGAGATCGCGAGAGTCGACAGGCCCACGGGCCGACCGGCGTGGCGGCGACACAGGGCGTCGAGGATCGCCCGGTCCACCTTGTCCAGACCGAGTTCGTCGACGCCGAACGTGGCGAGAGCGTCACACGCGACCGCCTCGTCGACAGCGCCGTCGGCCTCCATCTCGGCGAAGTCCCGCACCAGGCGCAGCAGCCGGTTGGCGATGCGGGGTGTCCCCCGCGCCCGCCGTGCGATCTCGTAGGCACCACCGTCGTCGATGGTGACCTCGAGGATCCCGGCGGCCCGGGTCACGACGTGACGCAGGTCCCGGGCGTCGTAGTAGTCCAGACGGGCGACGAGGCCGAAACGGTCCCGCAACGGTCCCGTCAACAGGCCCGTACGCGTCGTCGCCCCGACGAGCGTGAAGGCGGGCAGCTCCAGCGGAATGGAGCGGGCGGCCGGGCCCTTGCCGAGCACGATGTCGACGCGGAAGTCCTCCATCGCGGGATAGAGCACCTCCTCGACGGCTCGGGAGAGCCGGTGGATCTCGTCGATGAAGAGGACGTCGCCGTCATCGAGCTTGGTGAGGATCGCGGCCAGGTCCCCGGCCCGCTCGAGGGCAGGGCCCGACGTGGTCTGGATGGCCGCACCCATCTCGTGCGCGACGATCCTCGCGAGGGTGGTCTTGCCGAGACCCGGTGGTCCGGCGAAGAGCAGGTGATCGGCGGCCTGGCCACGCTGGCGCGCGGCGCCGAGGATGATCTGGAGGTGACGGCGCAGCTCGGGCTGCCCGATGAACTCGTCCAGCGATGACGGACGCAGGCCGTGGCGGTCCGAGATCTCGTCGCCGAACTCGTCGTCGGTCGCCTGGGGAGCCAGGACCTCCTCACGCATCGGAGCCGACCCTAGGCCGTCGCCAGCCGCTTGAGCGCGACCTTCAACAGCTCCGAGGTGTCGCCCTCGTCGGGCAGGTCGCCGAGTACCGCGGCGATCTCCTCGTCGCCGTAGCCCAGACCGACGAGCGCCTCCCGGACGTCACCGCGCACCGAGTCGGCACCCGATCGACCCCCGGTCGGCACCGCCCCCGAGCCGACCGGAACGTCGAGGCGGGATGCCAACTCCACGAGCAACCGCTGCGCCGTCTTCTTGCCGACCCCCGGTACCAGACACAACGACGCCACGTCCTCGTCAGCCACGAGGCGGGCGAGCGCCACCGGGTCGTGGACCGACAAGATGGCCAGGGCGAGCGCCGGGCCGATGCCATGGGTGCCGATCAGGATCTCGAAGCACCGCCGCTCGTCCGCGGTGGTGAAACCGTAGAGCACCTGGGCGTCCTCGCGGATGTGGTGGTGGACGTGGACGAACACGCCGTCGCCGATCTCGCCGACCGCGATGGTGGTGGCCGGTGCCACCGTCACCCTGTATCCGACCCCGGCGACCTCGACGAGGATCTCGCCGTCACCACGCTCCAGCAGCGTTCCCCTCAGCGAGCCGATCATCGCCGCGCCGCCTCCGCGGCGAGGCCGCCGTGCGCGATGTGGCACAGGGCGATGGCGATCGCGTCGGCCGCGTCCACCGGTCGCAGGGGTGTCTCGATACCGAGCAGGATCTGCACCACTCTCTCCATCTGTTTCTTGTCGGCGGCGCCGTCCCCGGCGATGGCGTGTTTGACCTGGTTGGGCGAGTACTCCGCTACGTCACAGCCAGCCGAAGCCGCCTCCGCCATCACGATGCCACTCGCCTGGCCGACGCCCATCGCGGTCTGCACGTTCACCTGGAAGAGCACCCGCTCGAGGGCGACGCACGCCGGTGACATCTCCGCGATCAGCTCACGGATCTCGCGCTGGAGCTCGGCGAGGCGCTGGGGGACCGGGTCGGTGGGCGCGGTGCGGATCACACCGGCCGAGACCGCCCGTGACCGGCCCCGGCGGTGCTCGACGAGCCCGTAGCCACACCGCGACAGCCCGGGGTCGATTCCCAGGACGAACATACGTACGAGACTATCGAGCCTGCGCCGCGCCGGGGCGGATACTCCTTCACCGGAGTCGGTCGCCGGCCGATAAGTAGGCCGTGACGCCCCTCCACGACGATGTCGTCGCACTCGACGGCGTCCGCAAGGTATTCGCGAAGACCATCGCCGTCGACGACCTCGATCTGCACGCCCCCGCAGGAGCGATCACGATTCTGCTCGGACCCAACGGTGCCGGGAAATCGACGATCCTGCGACTCGTCACCGGAGCGCTGCCAGCCGACAGCGGTCGTGTCGAGACGCTCGGGCGCGACCCGGTCGCCGACGGCTCCGAGGTACGCCGACGCTGCGGCGTCGTGTCGGCGCACCCCGCCCTCTACGAGCGCCTCGACGGCTGGGAGAACCTCCGCTACGCGGCCCGTCTCTTCGGCGCGTCCGACGCGCTCACCCACCTCGCAGCGGCCGCCGAACGATTCGACATCGCCCATGCGCTCGACAAGAAGGTCGCCGGCTACTCGACGGGCATGAAGACACGCCTCGCCCTCGCCCGGGCGATCCTGCACGATCCCGAACTGCTCCTTCTCGACGAACCGACGTCGGGGCTCGACCCCGAGTCCGCCCAGGCGGTCCTCAAGCTGATCCGCGAACTCACGGGATCCGGCCGTTCGGTGGTCATGGCCACCCATCACCTGGTGGAGGCGGAGGGACTCGCGGACCGCGTCGTGGTCCTCGACCGCGGTCATGCCCTCGCCGCCGGGACGCCGGACGAACTCAGCCGGAACCTGTGGCCGGCACCCCGGGTCGTCTTCGACGCGGACCGGGCGGACCTGCTCGACACGGTGGCCGGGAGACCCGGCGTGCTCGCCTACAGCCGCAACGGGACGGCGAACGTCACGGTCGACGACCTGGGCAGGGTCCCCGACCTGGTGGATCATCTCGTCGGCCTCGGTGCACGACTCACCCGGGTGGAGCCGGTGCGGTCGAGTCTCGAGGACCTCTACTTCGAGCTACGCCGTCGGGAGCGAAGCGGTTCGACGGCACCGGCCGGCGACTCGCATCCGACACCTGTTGGGGCACCGTCGTGAACATCCACCACGTCAAGACGATCGCCCGGACCGACCTGCTCCAACTGGCGAAGGCGAAGGACTTCATCATCCCGATGGCGATCCTCGGGACGCTGTTCTTCGTCGCGATCCCCGCCACGCTGCTCTTCACCATCACGAGCATCGGCGAGGTGGGTCCGATCCAGCAGGTGTCGGAGGCACTCGACGCGCTCCCCGACCGCGCCGTCGAGAACCTGCGCGGCGACACGCCTTCGGGACGGACGGCCTACGCGCTATCCGTCTACCTGTTCGCGCCCCTGGCGATCATCGTGCCGCTCATGATCTCCTCGTCGGTCGGCGCCGCGTCCATCGTCGGCGAGCGGGAGAAGGGGACCGGCGAGTTCCTGGCCCACTCCCCCGCCGGCACGACCGACATCTACCTCGGCAAGCTGATCGCCAGCTTCATCCCTGGTTACGTCACGACCCTGGTCGGTTTCGGCATCTACTCGTTGATCGTCAACCTGATCGTCGGCCCGGAGGTGGGCGGCTGGTTCTTCCCGACGCTCGACTGGCTCGTGCTCATGTTGTGGGTCGTGCCGCCGTTCCTCGTGATCGCGCTCTCGGTAGTCGTGAGGATCTCCGCACGGCTGCGTTCGACCGCGGCCGCCCACCAGGCAGCGGGGCTCGTCAGCCTGCCGACCATCCTCGTGGCCTATTCGCAGTCGACGGGCGCCATGTTCGGAGAGACCGGCGCGACCGTGCTCATCGGCGCTCTCGCCTGGCTCGTCGGTGGCGTGTCGATCTGGCGGGCGGTGCGCAGCGTGCGCAGGTCCCGACTTCTGAGCGTCGCCGAGTCCTGATCCTGCGGACTGAACCGTGTGGCGGGTTCCTCCGCCGACACGATGCGGCTGGAGTCGCGTCGGAGCGGTGTAATAGCGAATCTGCCAGGCCCGCCCGGCAGACCACGCCCCGCCCGGCAGACCACGCCCCTCCCGAGAAGCCGAACCCCCGGCCATGGCGGGTGGGCGCTCACCCTGCCAACAGCGCTTTCGCTATGACGTTGCCCTTTGCGGCGCTGCGCACCGCGTTCGATCCACATCGTGGACATGCGACCCACCCATGCCCGCCCGGATCGGGTATCAGGCGGCGGTGAGGCCATCGTGGACCTCCCCCTCCCGCGGGTTCAGCCCGACGCGGCCGCCTGGAGCACGTCGTCGGGGATGTCGAAGTTGGCGTGTACCGCCTGGACGTCGTCGTGGTCGTCGAGGAGATCGACGATCTTGAGGATCGACCGGGCCTGTGACGCCTCGCCGAGCGGAACCGTCTGAGTCGCCACCATCGTGACCTCGGCCGAGTCGATGGTGAGCGCGGCCTCCTCGAGCGCCTCACGCAGGGCCGGCAGGTCGGTCGGATCGCACGTGAGGCGCCACGTGTCGCCCTCGTCGACGAGGTCGTCGGCGCCGTGGTCGAGGCCGACGAGCATGATGTCGTCCTCCTCGATGACCCTGGGCAGAATCACCACGCCCTTGCGCTCGAACTGCCACGACACCGCACCCGGTTCTGCCAGCGACCCGCCGTTCTTCGCGAGCAGCGACCGGATCTCCGAACCCGAGCGGTTCCGGTTGTCGGTCAGGGTCTCGATCATCAACGCGACGCCGTTGGGGCCGTAGCCCTCGTAGTTGATGGCCTCGTAGGAGACGCCCTCGAGTTCACCGGTCCCCCGCTTGATCGCCTTTTCGATGGTGTCGAGCGGCACGGAGTTGTCCCGGGCCTTCTGGAACATCGTCCGCAGGGTGGGGTTCGCATCGGGGTCGCCACCACCCTCGCGGGCCGCGACCTCGACCTGCTTGATGATCTTCGCGAAGAGCTTGCCGCGCTTGGCGTCGGCCGCGCCCTTCTTGTGCTTGATCGTCGCCCATTTCGAATGGCCTGACACTGCTTCAGCCCCCCTCACAGAAGAGACGATGGAGCCGGAGGTCCGTGGAGAGCTCCGGGTGGAACGAAGATACGAGAGCCGGACCCTGGCGGCACACCACCGGGGATCCGAGGTGTGTGGCGAGGACCTCGACATCGGGGCCGACCGACACCACACCCGGGGCCCGGATGAACACAGCGGGGAACGGTTCTTCGCCGAGCACCGGCACGTCGACGGAGGTCTCGAAGGACTCGCGCTGGGTGCCGTAGTCGTTGCGGCGCACGACGAGATCGATCGCGGCGAAGCAGCGTTGATCGTCGCGACCGTCGCTGATCTGCGAGGCGAGCAGGATCATCCCGGCACACGTCCCGAACACGGGCATCCCCGCGGCGATGCGCTCGGCGAGTGGGTCGAACAGGTCGTTGCGCTCGAGCATCATCGAGATGGTCGTGGACTCCCCGCCCGGAATCACCAGACGGTCGACGTCAGAGAGTGAGTCCGCAGACTTCACGGCGACCGCACCGAAGCCGAGCGCGGCGAAAGAGCGCAGGTGTGCCCGGCTACCGCCCTGGAGCGCGAGTACGCCGATCTTGGTCACCCGGGGGCTCCGGATCCACGGGCGCAGCCAGCGGCGACGGCACCGACCGCTACCAGCCCCGCTCGGCGAGCTTGGTCTCGAGTGTGGACATCTCGAGACCGGCCATCGCGTCGCCGAGACCGCGGCTGACCTTCAAGAGGATGTGCGGATCGGCGAAGTTGGTGGTGGCCTCCACGACCGCCTTCGCGCGGGCCGCCGGGTTGTCGGACTTGAAGATGCCCGAACCGACGAACACCGCCTGTGCACCCAGCTGCATGACGAATGCGGCATCGGCCGGCGTTGCGATCCCACCCGCACAGAAGAGCGGAACGGGCAACTCGCCGGTCTCGGCGAGTTCCTGCACCAGTGGGAGCGGCGCCTGGAGATGCTTCGCCCAGTCGAACAACTCGGCGGAGTCCGCCTGGGTGATCTTGCGGATGTCACCGAGGATGGAGCGCAGGTGGCGGGTGGCCTCGACGATGTTTCCGGTACCCGCCTCGCCCTTCGAGCGGATGAGCGCGGCACCTTCGGAGATACGCCGCAGCGCCTCACCGAGGTTGGTCGCCCCACAGACGAACGGGATGGTGAAGCGCCACTTGTCGATGTGGTGGGCCTCATCAGCGGGCGTCAGGACCTCGGACTCGTCGATGAAGTCAACGGCCATCGCCTCGAGGATCTGGGCCTCGACGAAGTGCCCGATGCGGACCTTCGCCATCACGGGAATGGTGACGGTCTGCTGGATCTCCTCGATCATCTCCGGGGCGCTCATGCGGGCGACGCCACCGTCGCGACGGATGTCGGCCGGCACGCGCTCGAGGGCCATGACTGCACATGCACCTGCGTCCTCGGCGATGCGCGCCTGGTCCGCATCGACCACATCCATGATCACGCCGCCCTCGAGCATCTCGGCGAGGCCCCGCTTCACGCGGGACGTTCCGGTGTCGGCGGACGGGGTGGCGGTTGGGTCGGTCGATGCCATGGAGTCGAGTGTAGAGCCGTCAGGTGACCGGCTCCCTGTCGTTTGCCGGGGGTTCCGATCGCCCGGGCTCCCCGACGACATGGACGGCGCTGTCACCGGGTGGCGAGCAGGGCGTCGGCCTCGGCCGGCGTCATCTCGACGGCCTCACCGGGCCGTGGCAGCGCAAGCCAGGTCGTACCAGGGGTGAGGCCTATGGGGGCTCCGGCGTCGTCGACGATCTGCCAGGGAGCCGCCGGATCCGGTCGGCTCCACCGTCCCCGCACGATCCCGCCGTCGGTGAGGACCCACGCCTCACCTTCACCGGTGGAGATGGCCTGGGGTGAGCCGCCGCCGAACAGGTACTCGGTGAACAAGATGACGACGTTGCTCGGTGCCGCCTGGACACCGTCGGCGTCCGTATGGGCCGTGCCCCGCTGGAAACGCGCCCAGCCTCCGAGCGCGTCGTCCCACGCGTAGGAGACGTCCAGCCCGCCCGTGTAGACGATGCTGACACCGGCCGAGGGCGTGCCCGAACCGGATTCGCCCGGTGCACGGAAGCTGAACATCGCAGGCGGGGTCCCGGCGCCGGCGCCGAGTTCCGTGCGCAGACTGTCGATGTTGACGTAGAGGTTGTGGGGGGCGACGTTGGGCCCTTGGCGGAAGTAGGCCCCCGGGACGGCATCCCAACGGGCGTCGACGAGTTTCCCTTCCGCTGCGGCCTGGCGGATGATCCCCAACACCCCGTCGTTCGCTCCGCTGAAGGCCATCAGCGGACGCCCGAAGTTGGCGACGATGTCGGGATCCGACGCCCTGGCGGAGCGAGCCGGTCCGACGATGTCGATGTCGGAGGACTGGAAGACCCCGGCCAGGCGGGTGATGCCCTCGACGATGATCTCCACGACCACGTCCGCCTGGTTGAAACCGATCTGGGGCCGGGCGTCCTCGGAGTTGTCGACCTTCACGACCACAGCCGGGCGCGACAGGACCGCCTCGTCGACGCCGAGTCCGGTGAGAACCGACACGAACTCCGGCGCCGGGTCCGGGCCGGGTGTTGCCGAGGGGTCGTCCGGGTCGGTGGCGGCGTCGTCTCCGCCCACCGGCGTCCCGCCGCCACCGGTGGTGGCGGTTGGCGTGGGGTCGGCCGTCGGCGTGGCGGGAGAGGCGGTCTCGCCGCCACCGCCACCGCACGCGCCTGCGAACAGACCGAGAGCGACGATGAACGCGAGGATCGCGACGATGGTTTTCATTGCGCGTGGATTCACGGGGGGACGCTCCGGGGAGGAGGGGTCAGATCTCTCTGAGGACGGTGATGCGGTCGTCGAGCACCCGTGGCCAGTCGGCCTTGGCGCCCGGGACGGCCTCGTCGATCCACAGGTGGCGGATCCATTCGGGTGTGTCGACCCGACCTTCGGCGACGACGATCGAAGAGTACGCCTGGATCAGACCGGGCGGGTATCGGGTCAGACGGACACCCTCGAGATCGGCGACGACGTCTCGCTGATTGCCCCGCAGTGCGGCGAGCGTCGAGGTCCCGAGGTCGCCGAACGGGCCGAGAAGACGTGCGCAGAACAGTGCGCCGATGGTGTCCACCTGCGCATCACCGGTACGGATGCGGCCGAGCAGGTGTGCTGCGACCGCCTCGGTCTCGATCACCGAGAGGCGGTCCAGCAGTCCGGTCGTGGCCACGATGGTGGCGTGCGAGCGTGAACGACCGAACACCATCGCGCTCGGGTGGGGATCCGTGACCACCAGGACCTCGGGTGGGTTGATCCCGTGGGTCAGACAGATCCCCTCGAGCTGATTGAGCAGCCGCGCGTGTGCGTGCTCGTCGGCCGGCCCACCCGCCACCGCGCTCGAGATCATGGTGTCGACGCGCATGACCAGCACAGCGGGGACCACGGGCGCCACCACGACGGCGACGATCAACGCGAGCCACCAGGCCATACCGACGAGCACGGCGACGACGAAGACGACGACCGCGATGGCAGCCGCCATCACGGCAGGGGGCCACAACCAGCGGTTCTCGGGCTGTTCGCTTGCTTCGATCACGTCTCCACCACTTCCCGGGGGCTCGGGTCACCGGGCCGACGAGCCAGCATAGAGAGCGTGCGGGCCGCTGGGCGCGCACCCCCCGGCGCCGCGGCCGCGCCTCCGCCGGCTTCCAGCTGGCCGTGCCGGACGACGCGCTCGTACTTCTCGATGTACAGGTCGGCGAGTCGGTCGAGGGAGTACTCCGCCGCCCGTGCGGTCCCGCTCGCGATCAGAGAGGGTGCGCGCGTACCGAACAACACGTCGCGCAGTCCCGCTGCGAGCGCGCTGGCATCGCCGCTGGGTACCAGCACGGCATCACGGCCCGCGCGCGCCACGCGGCTGTACGCGACGAGGTCACTGGCGACGATCGGAGTCCCGGCGGCCATGGCCTCCAGGAGCACCACTCCGAAGGACTCCCCCCGCAGCGACGGCGCGCAGAAGACATCGGCCCCGCGCAGGCGGGCGAGCTTCTCGGCGTCGCTTATCCGCCCCAACCACGAGATCCGGGCGTCGCCGGCCACCCGGTCGCGCAGTTCCGCCGTCTGCGGGCCGTCCCCACCGACCCACAGGCGCACCTCCGGCGGCAGCGCACCCATCGCCTCGATGAGCACCTCGAGGCCCTTGCGCGGCTCGTGGCGGCCGATGAAGAAGATCGTCGGGCCCTGCGTCCCGGAAACGGGCCCGGTGGAAAGGCGCGCGACGTCCACCCCGTTGAAGACCGGCTCGTAGGTCCCGCCGATCGCGGCGGCCGCGAGGGCCTCGGCGTCGGGCGACACGGCGCAGCGGATCTCGAGGCGGTCCGCGAGGCGACGGGCGATGGAGCCGAGCCAGCGGTAGGGGGCGCTCGTCCCCGCGGCGTGGAACGTGCCCACGAGCGGTCCGTGTTTGAGCAGGACCGTGGTCAGCGTCACCCCGGGGGCGAAGGGTTCGTGGAGGTGGACGACGTCGAACTGCTCGTCCCACAGCGCGCGCATGGTCCGCAACTGCGCGGCGACGTCGGGGGCCACGGGCGCGACCGAGCCGTTGGCGGCGAGCGGGACGCTGTTGCCCAGCGGCGTCACGTCGACATCAGGGGGCGCTCCGTCACAGGGCGCCAGCAGTCTGACGAAAAGGCCCTTGGACCGCAGCGACCGCGAGAGACCGAGCGCCTGTTCCTGGACGCCGCCGGGCAACGTCAGTGAATACGGACAGACCATCCCCACGCGCATGGGCGGGACCGCCTCAGCCACCCGCCCGGGCGGCAGCCAGGGCGGCGAGGTCGGATGGCCAGTTCGGCACCATGATGTGCCACTGCTCGGGCGCGGCGCGGATCATGATCTCCAGTTCGTCGGCGAGCAGTTGCGTGATCCTCGTGACGTCCGCACGCAGCCGGCCTTCGCGCTGCACCGGGATCGGCGGCCGCACGACCCCGTGGTTCATGGAGCCGCGCTGGTAGACCGCCGTCGGCAACAACGCCGCGCCCGTTCGCAGGGCCAGGGTGGCCGGTCCGGCCGGCAGCGTCGTCTTCTCGCCGAAGAAGGTGACCTCCACGCCGTCACCCACGATGTCGCGGTCACAGAGCAGGCAGACGATCGACCTCTCCTTGAGCGCCCGGATGAGCGGCGCCGCCGCACCCGGACCGAGCGGGACGACGTCGATGCCCATGGCCGCGCGCTGTCCGGCCATCCACGAGAACGTCTCGCGGTCGTCGAGCGCCTCGACGACCGCCGTGACGCGGTGACCGACGACCTTCGCGAGCCACGCACCGGCGAACTCCCAACTCCCGACGTGGGGCAGGGCGAGGATCGGGCCGACCCCGCTGGCGAGGGCGTCGTCGATGTGCTCGTAGCCGTCGTAGACGAAGTGCGCGTCGATCTGCGATGCCGACTGCGTGGGCAGACGGGCCCCGTCCACGAGGTAGCGGGCCTTCGCAAGGAACACCTGACGAGTGGCGTGACGCAGCGCGGGTCCGGAGAGTTCCCCATAGGCCCGGGCGAGGTGGCGTTCGACGATGATGCGCCGCTCCCCGGCCAGGCTCCCTGCGCCGATGCCCACGCCGGCCGCCGCCAGATCCGCGACCCGTTTCGGCAGGGCCCGCGCGAGCGCGGCGCCATAGCGGTAGCGGCCCGATGCCCGGTCGGGCACGAGTTCTCAGGCGCCCGGCGCCCGGCGCGCACGGCGGTCGCCGCGCCGTTCGCTGCGACGTGCGCGGCGACGGTCACGTGCGCCCGTCGCGGCCTCGGGCTGGACCCGGCTGGCCTGACGCCAGACCTTGACGAACCGCTGAACCGCGGTCACCAGCGTGAGCACGAGCATCGCCCACAGCACGCCGATGAGGATCTCGGGGAAGATGAGTCCGAAACTCATCGCGATGAAGCGTTCGGCGCGCTCCATGATTCCGCCCTTGGCGTCGAAGCCGAGCGACTCCGCCTTGGCCCGCTGGTAGGAGATGATCTGCGCCGCGGCCATCACCGCCACCGGCAGGATCGAGATCCGGCCCGGTTCGTTCGACGCCAGGTACCAGGCGATACCACCGAAGAGCAGCGCATCGGTGATCCGGTCCGCTGTCGAGTCGAAGAACGCGCCGCGCTTTCCCGAGGTCCCCGAGGCCTTCGCGACGGCGCCGTCGAGCAGGTCGGGGATCCCCGCGGCGACGAACACGACGAATCCGATCCGCAGGTAGCCGTTGGCGATCACCACGGCGGCCACACCTGCTATCACGAGGCCGAGCACGGTGAGCACGTCGGCGGTGATGCCGGTGCGGCGAAGTTGTACGCCCAGGGGGTCGACGGCCTTGTCGACCGCGGTGCGCCAGTGACCGTCGAACATGGTTCTCCCAGGCGTTCAGAGGACTGAACCGAGACTACCGTGCCGTGTAGATGGGGCCGACCATGGAGCCGGGCCGGGTGGGCACACGGTCAGACGCCCTCGAGGTCGCTCCAGTCCTCGGGGTTGTCCTCGACGAAGACGTCGAGGACCTCGCCGTCGACGCCGTCCACCAGCACGAGTCCGCGCTTGGCCGGTTGCGGCTCGTTCGAGTACACGAGCAGGCGCCATGTGGGTCGGCTCAGGAAGCCGCGCCAGCCCATCTGGGCCGAGGCGTGACCGATGGGGAACCCGGCGGCGCGCGTTGCCACGACCAGGGCATCGTTCTCGTCCACCGCCAGGTCCCACCCTGTGATGAGGTGGAATGTGCCGAACAGGGCGAGGCCGATCCCCGCTGCGAGTACACCGCCGTTGATGGCCGCGGAGTCGTCACCGTTGGTGAAGCCCCACACAGCCACGAGCAGGACCGCGGCGAAGAGGTAGAGGACCCCGGGGATACGGCGCCGGCTGTTGTTCGGGAACATGTAGGGCCCGACGAACTCCGAGGCGTTGAGATCCGCAGGAAGTTCGTCACGGATATCACCGGGGTCGACATCGCCCTCGGGTCCGGGGTCGGGCTCGTCGCCGTCGCCGGGGACGGCGGCGTGGCTCGTGTCCTCGTTCACGGTTTCGACGGTATCGGCGCGCCGTCGGCGTCGGGCACCGGCCAGGCGGCGCGCAGGCGCCGCCATGTCTCGTCGAGCGGTTCGGGCAGAACGCGGGCCTCGGCCACCGAGGTCATGAAGTTGGTGTCGCCGCCCCAGCGCGGGACGACGTGGACGTGGATGTGGTCGGGCACCCCGGCCCCGCCGGCGGCACCGAGGTTCATTCCGACGTTCATCCCCTCGGGCGAGTAGGCCTCCTCGACGGCCGCCACGCCGTGGCCGACGGCCTCCCACAGCTCCAGCGACTCGTCAGTGGTCAGATCTCCCAGTTGCGCCACCGGTCGGAAGGGCAGCACCATGAGGTGACCGGTGGCGTAGGGGTACGCGTTGAGGATGGCGAACACCGCCCTCCCACGCCACAGGATGTGACACACCGAGTCGTCGAGGCCTGCGGCCAGGATCCGCTCGAAGACGGTTCCCTCTGTGGTCGTGCCGGCGACGGCGTCGATGTCGGCGACGTAGGCGTGGCGCCACCCCGCCCAAAGCCGCGCGAGCCCTCCACGGGGGCCGGCACCCTCGACGGCCTCGCCCTCGGCCACTTCAGCGGAGCGCGTCGACGTCGGCGCCGAGACGGGCCGCGAAGTCGTCGAGAGCGACATCGCGATCGGGCTGGTCCCCACCACGGGCATTGACCCCGACGGTCGCAGCGGCGACGTCGTTGTTGTTTATTATGAGGACATAGGGGATCTTCTCCATCTTCGCGTTGCGGATCCTGCGCCCCAGGGGCTCGTCGGCGGCCACGACGTCCACCCGCCGACCCTCGCCTCGCAGGCGGTCCCGCACCGAGCGGGCGTAGTCGTCGTGTTCGTCCGCGACCGGCAGCACACGGACCTGGATGGGGCTCAGCCACACCGGGAACGCCCCGGCGTAGTGCTCGAGCAGGACACCGAAGAACCGCTCGACCGACCCGAACAGGGCCCGGTGGATCATCACCGGCTGATGGCGGTCCCCGTCGGGACCGATGTAGGTGAGGTCGAACCGCTCCGGCAGCGTGAAGTCCGCCTGGATCGTCGACAACTGCCACGACCGGCCGATCGCATCCATGACGTCGACGTCGATCTTCGGGCCGTAGAAGGCGCCGGCACCCTCGTCGACCGTGTAGGTCAGGTCCGCGCTCTCGAGGGCGTAGCGCAGACCCTCGGTGGCGAGGTCCCACAGTTCGTCCTCGCCGACGGACTTCTCGCTGGGACGGGTGGAGAGCTTGAACTCGAAGTCCTCGAACCCGAAGGCCCGCAGGACCGACAGGACGAACGACAACAGCGAGGCCAGTTCCTCCGCGAGCTGTTCGCGGGTGCAGAAGATGTGGCTGTCGTCCTGGGTGAACCCGCGGCTGCGCAACAGGCCGTGCACCGCTCCCGACAACTCGTAGCGGTACACCGCGCCGAGCTCGAAGAGGCGCAGCGGCAGGTCCCGGTACGAACGCTGGTCGGACCGGTAGATCATCACGTGGAACGGGCAGTTCATCGGCTTCGGGTAGTACGACGCGCCGTCGAGCTCCATCGGCGGGTACATCGACTCGGCGTAGAAGTCGAGGTGGCCGCTGGTCTCCCACAGGCCGGCCTTGGCAATGTGGGGGCTGAAGACGAACTCGTAGTCGCTGCGGTGACGGTCCCGGGAGTAGTCCTCCATGAGCGTGCGCACCGTCGCACCCTTCGGGTGCCACACCGCGAGGCCGGGTCCCAGCTCCTCGGGCCACGAGACGAGGTCGAGTTCGCGCGCCAGGCGGCGGTGATCGCGCTTGGCGGCCTCCTCCAGCCGGTGGAGGTGGGCCTTGAGGTCCTTCTTCGAGGCCCACGCGGTCCCGTAGATGCGCTGGAGCATCGGACGCCGTTCGTCACCGCGCCAGTAGGCCCCGGCGACCTTCTGGAGCGCGAAGTGGCCGAGACGTCCCGTCGAAGGGACGTGGGGGCCACGGCACATGTCGACGAACGAATCGCTGTTGCGGTAGAAGCTGACCGAGCCGTCACCGGCGACCTCGGAGGCGAGCTCACCGTCGACGCCGCCGCCCGTCACCCGCTCGATGATCTCGCGCTTGTAGGGGTGGTCGGCCATGAGGCGCAGCGCCTCGTCCGCGCCGACCTCGGAGCGCACGAAGGGCTGGTCCTCCCCGATGATCTCGCGCATGCGGGCCTCGATGCGCTCGAGGTCGTCGTCGCCGAACGTCTCGCCGTCGGGAAGGTCGAAGTCGTAGTAGAAGCCGTTGTCGATGGCGGGACCGATCGCGAACGTCGCCCCGGGCCACAGGTCCAGGACCGCCTGTGCCAGCACGTGGGCCGTGGAGTGCCGGATCGTCTCGACGCCCTCCGCGCTGTCGGCCGTCACGATCGACACCTCGGCACCGTCGTGCAGCGACGCGTCCAGGTCACGCAGATCGCCGTCGACGGCGACCACGAGCGCCGCCTTCGCAAGCCCCGGTCCGATCGATTCGGCGAGATCACGCCCGGTCGCTCCGTCGGAGAGCGGACGCTGGGAGCCGTCGGGGAGGGTGACGCTGATCTCTGACATGGGCGTCACGCTACCGCCGCGGTCCGCCCGGTCACGGTGGTTTCGGCGCCCAGAGCCTCGCGTGCCGTCGGCCGGTCGTCGCCCATCACACCGGCGGAGATTCCGCCCAGACCCCGGGCGGATCCGTCGGCCCCGGGCCACTGCCGGTCCGCGTAGGTCGGGTCGTATTCCAGCCCCGAGAGCTCGCGGATGGCGAACATCACGTCGTCGGTCATCGCGCGCAGCCCGAGAGACCGGGGGACCCGGTCGACGTAACCCCCGGGGCTCACGGGCCGGCCGATCCTCAACTCGGCGCGCATGAAGGGGCGCGGGCATGCCACGTCGGGCGGCTGGATGGCACGCGTGCCCACGATGCCGACCGGCACGACGGGCACGCCCGTGCGAAAGGCCAGCCGCGCGATCCCGGTGCGCCCCTTGTGGAGTCGACCGGTGCGCGACCGCGTGCCCTCCGGATAGACGCCGAGGAGACGGCCCTCTTCGAGCAGATCCGCCCCGAAGTCGAGAGCGGGCGCCGAACTGGTCCCCCCGGAACGGTCGATCGGGATCATGCCGAGCGCGGGGAACAGGTAGCGGGTCTTCCAGGAGTCGAGGTACTCGGCCTTGCCGATGAACACGACGGGCCGGGGAAGGTGCACGCCCAGGAAGAAGGAGTCGATCACCGACTGGTGGTTGGCGGCGATGATCGCACCACCCGCGGGGATGTTGCCGACACCGCTGACCCGCACCCGCCACAGGAGCCCGAAGACCGGCCGGGCGACACAGCGGGCGACGTCGCCCGCCAAGCCCGGACGCACCGGAGCCACAGCGGACGACGACACCTCAGCCCCGATCGGGCTCGCGCAGACGCACGCCGAGAAGCGCCGCCGCCTCGCTGACATCGGTGCCCGCTGCGGCCGCAGCATCGATCGCGGTCAGCGCACGCGGCGTGGCGAGGTCGTCGTCGAGGGCGGTTCGCACCTCGTCCGCGACGGCCCCCGCACCGTCGGTGGCGCCGGTTGCGGCGGCGTCGGACCAACGCCCGAGCCGGGCGGCGGCGTCGGGCATCAGCGGGTCGTTCCACTCCCACGAATCGCGGTAGTGGTGGCCCACGATCGCGAGCCTGATGGCCCGGGGGTCGTACTCCTTGAGGAGGTCGGAGATGAAGACGAGATTCCCGAGCGATTTCGACATCTTCTCGCCGTCCATACGCACCATCGCCTGGTGCATCCAGTGCCGCACGAAGGCGTGCCCGGTGGCCGCCTCGGACTGGGCGAGCTCGCACTCGTGGTGGGGGAAGATCAGGTCCGCTCCCCCACCGTGCAGGTCGATGGTCGTGTCGAGCTCGCGCATGGCGAGCGCTGAACATTCGATGTGCCAACCCGGTCGGCCCGGACCCCACAGGGATTCCCAGGCGGGCTCGTCGGGCTCGGACGGCTGCCACAGCACGAAGTCGAGCGGGTTCCTCTTGTTGGGGTCGTCGGGGTTGCCGCCGCGTTCCGCGGCGAGCTCGAGCATCTCGGACCTCGACAGCCCGCTCAGCTGCCCGAAGCTGCCGAAGGTGGCCACGTCGAAGTAGACGGCGCCTCCGGAGCGGTAGGCGTGGCCGTTGTCGAGAACCATCCCGATGAAACCGCGGATGTCTGCGATCGCCGAGGTGGCGCGGGGTTCGCTCCAGCTCTCGAGCATCTCGAGCGCACGCATGTCGGCGTCGAAGCGCGCCGTCTCGGCGGCGGCGAGGTCCAGGTAGTGCACGCCGAGCTCGCGCGCCTTGCGCAGGATGTCGTCGTCGACGTCGGTGACGTTGCGCACACAGCGCGTCTCGTGGCCGAGGTCCCGCAGGCGCCGCTGCAGGACGTCGTAGGCGACGTAGGTGGCCGCGTGACCGAGGTGGGTGGCGTCGTAGGGGGTGATCCCGCACGTGTACATGGTCACGACGGGACCGGGTTCGAAGGGCACGACGGTGCGCCGTGCGGTGTCGTAGAGCCTCACCGGGCCCGCGACCGCCATCAGCCGCCCTTGAGACCCGTGAACCGCAGTGCGACCCGCGTCTTGTAGCGGACGTTCAGCTGCAACAGCACCGCGGCGAAGGCTTCGATGGGCGCTGCGTTGGACAGCTCGCCTGCGTCGAGGGGCCGCAGACCGGCGATTTTCGCCACCATCTCGGTGGTCACGCGTGTGGCCTCCGGGTGGTCCGAACAGATCAGCACATCGCTGTCGACGGGTTCGGCGATGTGGCCGAGCTCCTTGGCCGGCACGTGGTGCAGGGCCGCCGCGACGAGCGCGTCGGGGACCGCCGCCTGCACGCTCGCCGCCACCGAGCCCCGTGGCGGCACGAGTGGCTGGAACTCGTGTCCGACCTTGGCCAGGGCGTTGCACATCGACACCACGACCTTGCCGTGGAGCTGGTCGCGCACCGCCCCCACCGTGGCCGCGGCCGCGTCCCACGGCGTGGCGACGATCACCACGTCGGCGGACGCAGCTGCCTCGTTGTCGCCGGGCTCGATGGGGAGGTTCGCCTCGCTCCACCGCTCCAGGATCGTGTCGCACGTCTCCATCGCCCGGTACTTCGAGCGTGAGCCGATGATCGTTTCGTAACCGACGGAGGCGAGTCGCGTTGCGATCGCACTACCGGCCGGGCCTGTTCCTCCGAGAACTCCTATGGTCACCCGGCCAGGCTAGCGTGCTGGCCTTATGGGCATTCTCGACGGAAAACGTATTCTCGTTACCGGCGTTCTGACCGACGCCTCCCTGGCCTTCGGCATCGCACGTCTCGCGCAGGCCGAGGGCGCCGAAATCGTCCTCACCGGCGCGGGCAGGGGGCTCCGTCTCACCGAGCGCACGGCGCGCAAGCTCGACGAGGCGGTCGACGTCCTGGAACTCGACGTGACCGACCCGGCCCAGATCAGCGCCGTGCGTGAGGCGCTGGGCGAGCGGTGGGGACGGGTCGACGGCGCGCTGCACGCCATCGGCTTCGCTCCGGAGTCCTGTCTGGGCGGCGGCTTCATGGACGCACCGTGGGAGGACGTGGCGGTGGCGATGCACGTCTCGGCGTACTCGTTGAAGGCACTGGCCGAGGTGGTCGCCCCGCTCATGACCGACGGTGGCTCGATCGTCGGTCTCGACTTCGACGCGACGGTCGCGTGGCCCGCCTACGACTGGATGGGAGTCGCGAAGGCGGCCCTCGAGTCGACAACCCGCTATCTGGCCCGGGAGCTCGGGCCTGCCGGAATCCGGGTCAACCTGGTCGCCGCCGGGCCGATCCGCACGATCGCCGCCAAATCCATCCCGGGATTCTCCGCGTTCGAGGATGCCTGGGACGAGCGCGCTCCCCTCGGCTGGGACGTGAGGGACTCCTCCGCTGTCGCCCGCTCGACCGTGGCGCTGTTGTCGGACTGGTTCCCCGCCACCACCGGCGAGATGCTCCACGTCGACGGCGGATACCACGCCATCGGGGCCTAGGCGGTCCCCTTGCGGGTGTGGCCGGGACGTCGCAACGCCCGGAGCCCGCTCAACAACTAGCTGCGACGACCGGGTACGGGTTCGCGTAGTTTCCGTAACCGCCCTGGTGCCACTCGAAGTGCAGGTGGGGAATCGGGGCGTTACCCGTCATCCCGACGTAACCGATCACGGTTCCGGCTTCGACCCAGGTGGCGTCGGCGTTCTCGTAGGCCGACAGGTGCCCGTAGAAGAACCAGTCGCCGTTGTCCGCGGACAGGCGCACCGCGAGTCCACTGATGTTTCCGCCACGGAACTCGACCTCGCCCGAGACGGTGGCGACCACCGGAACTCCGGTGTCGGCGATCAGGTCGTTGGCGCGGTGGACCCCGCCGTACTGGCGTGGCGCCCAGAAGTCGTCGATGTGTGAGAAGGGTCCGGCGACGGGGCAGACCCAGCCCGTGGCACCGGTCACCACGGGTGTGACGGGCGCAGCCGGGACCTCTCCGGATACCGGGGCACCAGCGACCTGGCCGCCTCCGCCGCCGTCCCCGTCTCCGCTCTCCGCGGCGAGACGAGCCTGACGGGCGGCCTCCTCGGCCTGTTGAGCGGCGACGCGCGCCGCCTCCTCGGCGGCCGCGGCGGCTCGCGCCGCCTCCTCCTCGGCGCGGCGACGGGCGGCCTCCTCGGCCTGGCGGCGGAGTTCCTCTTCGATCCGGAGCCGTTCCTCCTCCTCGAAGTCCGCCAGGATCGACTCACGAACCGCCACGGCATCCTCGAGCGTCGTCAGCTCGACATCGAGGGACGCGAGCTCCTCGTCGATCCGGGCCCGGGCCTCCTCAGCTGCGGCGATCTGGGCCGTCTGACTCGAGGTGCGCGCGGCGAGGCGCTCCTGGGCGTCGGCGAGGTCGTCGCGCACGATCCGGAACTCGTCGACGACATCTCGCCTGGTGTCGGTCGCGAATCGTGCGAGTGCCTCGGTCACGGCGTGCTGGTTGATGTCCTCGGTCTCGAAGATCGACGGGGCCTGACCGGTCTTGATGTAGGCGTCGACGGCGGTGTCACGTAGCTCGTCACGCAGGACGTCGAGTTGTGCAGTGGCCGCCGCGATCTCCTCGTCGAGCGCGGCGATCTCCTCCTCGAGCGCGTACAGCGCACTCTGGGCCTCCCAGAACGCGGACGTCGCCTGGTCGGCACGGAACTGCGTCTCGGCGATCGTGTCGAGGGCGGCGTCCACCTCGTCCTGGGCCTCGCGGACGTCTTCGCGGGCGCGTTCGAGTTCCGATTGGGCGCCGGCAGGTCGCACGAAGCCCACGACCAACACCAGCAACATCACCATCAGCGCGCGACGAGACATGACTTCGCAAAGGGTACTGCGCGTCACCCAACATTGCAGTTCAGTGACGACCGGCCCCGGGGCCGGCCCGCTGTCCAGCCACCATGACGGGGACCGGTTCAGGCCGGGGCCCGCCAGACTGGACGGCCGTGACCACCGAGGCGACCCAGACCGACGGCCCCGCGCTCGTACTGGCCGATGTCGGCCTCGACCGCGACGGCACCACGATCCTCGACGGCATCGACTGGACCGTCGGGCCCGGCGAGCGCTGGGTGGTGCTCGGCCCGAACGGCTCGGGCAAGTCGTCGATCGTGCGGATCGCGTCGCTTTACCTGCACCCGAGCCACGGGACGGTGGACGTGCTCGGCCACCGCCTCGGCCGCGTCGACGTCCGCCGTCTGCGTAACAGGATCGGCTATGCGTCCGCCGCGCTCGGTGACGCCTTCAGGCCCGACCTGGTGGCTGCCGACGTCGTGATGACGGCGCTGAACGGCGCCCTGGAACCCTGGTGGCACACCTACAGCGACGCCGACCGCCGACGTGCCCGTGAGCTGCTCGAGTCGGTCGGATGTGGTCACGTCGCCGAGCGCGCCCTCATCACCTGCTCGAGCGGGGAACGCCAGCGCGTCCTGGTGGCGCGCACCCTCATGACCGACCCCGGACTCGTACTGCTCGACGAACCGACCGCTGCGCTCGATCTCGGCGGCCGGGAGGAACTGGTCGCGACACTCGACGACCTCGCGGCGGACCCTTCGACCCCACCGACGGTGCTGGTCACCCACCACCTCGAGGAGATCCCGCCCTCGTTCACCCATGCGCTGCTCGTGCGGCAGGGGAAGGTGGTCGCCGCCGGCAGCATCGACGAGGTCATCGTCGCCGACCGGCTCGAGGCGTGCTTCGACATGCCCATCGAGGTGCAACGGCGCGACGGCCGCCTGTGGGGTCGGGCACACCCGACGCGTCGCTGAAGGCGGCCGCGTCAGTCCCCGTCGCCGACGGGAACCACGACGAGCAGGACCCCTTCGCTGATTGCGATCTGCACAGGTGACGCAGTGATCTCGTTCGACACGCCGATGGTGTCACCCGGCACCAGCGTGGACGGCGGCGTCCAACGCAGACCGGAGACCTCGACGCCGTGAACGGGCCCGCCCCACGCGAGCAGGGTCACGATCGAGCCGACGCGATAGTCCAGTTCCGTAGCCGCCCTGACCACCCTCATCTCGCTCGTCGCGCTCAGCGCGTGCATTTCCATGTCCGCCCAGCGAGGCGAGCACAGCAACGACACGTTGGCGAGCCAGTGGTCCGGACGGCCCCCGTCGAGGGCCACGACCTGCACCTGCGTGGCGTGACGCGCCAGGCACACCTCGAGCGCGAGCTCGAGATCGGTGGCGTCCTTGTCCACGGGGTGCACCTCCACCGGGACGCCGGCCGCCTTTGCCGAAGCGAGCGCCTCGTCGGTGACCGAGTCGAGGTCTCCGACGACGAGGTCGACGCGCAGGCCCATCTCCAGGGCCCGATCCAGCCCCGAATCCGCTGCGACGACGAAGGCCCCGGCGTCGTCGACCAGGCCCGGACCAGGAGAAAGGCCGCCCGCGACGACGATCGCCCGACCCGACACGGTCAGCCTGGCTCGAGCCCGAGCTCGCGCCGGAGCTCGTCCACGGTCGCACGCAGCGCATCCATCTCGGCTCGCAACTGCACCACCTGAGCCCGCAGATCGGCCAGTTCTGCCGAGGCGGTGGCTCGATCCCGTGGTGACGGCTCGCTCCCGGCCACAGCATCTGGACCGTCCGACGACCGTGGGGGAACCGGGTCGGGTGAGGGGGCCGCGTCGTCGGGGTCGGCGTCCTCGCTGAGCAGGTGGGCGAAGCGGGTCTCCTTCTGACCGGGTTGACGTCCGACGTCACGTACGAGAGACGGCTCGTGTGCCGCGAGCCCCGCGAGGGTCTCCTCGACCTCGACGAGGTCGGCGAACGCGTGCTGTCGCTCGCCGCGGGTGCGCAGCTCGCCGGGGGTCTGGGGTCCCCGCAGCGCGAGTACCGACATGACGGCCAGTTCGGCGGCGTCGAGCCCGAGGGCCTCGTCGAGGACGTGGCGGTGCTTCACGACCCGGGATGTTCCACCGCGGACCGTGCGGGCGAGACCGCGCTCGCGCAGGGTGATCATCGCCGCGTCGACGGTTCGCTCGTCGAAGTCGACGACCGGGTCGCGACTCGTCTTCTGGTTGCAGGCAGCGACGAGCGCGTTCGACGACAGCGGGTAGTTGTCCGGCGTGGTGGCTGCCTTCTCGACGAGGCTCGCGAGCACACGGACCTCGACGGCAGAGAGGTCGCGCTCCACCGCTAGCGCTCCGATCCCGGGGTGGGCGGGCGGGCCGGCGCCATCAGCCGAAGACCACGGTCTTGTTGCCGTACACGAGGATCTTGTCGCAGAGATGGGCCCGTACCGCCCGGGCGAGCACGACCATCTCGAGGTCCCGACCCTTGCGCACGAGTTCGGTGACGGGGTCACGGTGGCTCACCCGCACGACGTCCTGCTCGATGATCGGTCCCTCGTCGAGGTCCGACGTGGCGTAGTGGGCGGTCACACCGATCAGCTTGACGCCGCGGGCGTGCGCCTGGTGGTAGGGCCGCCCCCCGGGGAAGGCGGGCAGGAACGAGTGGTGGATGTTGATGATCCGGTTCGGGAACCGGGCCACGAACCCCTCGGAGAGGATCTGCATGTAGCGGGCCATCACGACCACGTCGACACCGGCACCCTCGAGGAGGCGCAACATCTCGACCTCGGCCTCGAGCTTCGTCTCCTTCGCCACGGGCAGATGGTGGAACGGCACGCCCATCCGCTCGGTGGCATCGCGGTGGTCGTCGTGGTTGGAGACCACCATCGCGAGCTCGCCGGGCATCTCGCCCAGGTCCCAACGCCCGAGGAGGTCATAGAGGCAGTGGCCCTGACGTGAACACAGGATGGCGACGCGCCGGACCTCGTCGGAGAAGCGCAGAGACCACGTCAGGTCCAGATCGGTCGCGATGGGCGTGAAGGCGGCATCGATCTCGTCGCGGGCCATCGCGAAGCCCTCGAGTTGGAACTCGACCCGCTGGAAGAAGATCCCCGCGGCGGCGTCGGTGTGCTGCTCGGCGTGGATGATGTTGCCGTTGTTGCGTGCAATGAACGCGGACACGGCCGCGACGACGCCGGGTTGATCGGCACACGAGAGCCGCAGCGTGGCGGTCGGTCCGTTCGCGGTCACGACGAGAAGGCTACGTGCCGACTCCCGTGGCCCCCACCGTGGCCTCCGCTGTGCTCGCGTCGAACACGAGCCATCCGAAGAACGCGAACCCGCCCAGCACGCCCAGCGCACCGAGCACGAGACCGATGGTGGACGGCACCAGCGACGCGCCGCTACGGCGCGCGTCGGTGCGGGCGAGCAGGCCGGTGGCGAGCGCGATGATCGCTCCGAGTCCGAAGAGCCACAGCAGGCCCGCGAGGATCGACACGGTGGCCCAACCGTGGCCGCTGCGATCGTCGCGGGTCAGGCGCGACCCCTGCGCCGAGAACGCCCCTGCGAGTGGATTCTGATCAGGGCGGAGCCCCACCGCTCGATCCTCCCCGAACTCGTCGGTACTCTCCGACGCTAGTGGAGACGGCTGACCCTTCTCCGATACTGGCCCCGTGTTCTCCCGAGGCGACAGATCCGGTTCCCGGCGTTGGCTCCACGAGAACGAGCGGATCATCGCGGTGGGTATCTCGACGGGGCTGATGACGACCGGCCAGGGGATCACCGCACCGCTGCTGCCCCTCTACGCCCGCTCATTCGACGTGTCCACCTCGGTCGTCGGGCTGACCTTCACGGTGTTCGCCGTCGCGCGACTCCTCGTGAACATCCCGGCGGGGAACCTGGCGGACCGCCGCGGGATCCGGATGCTGCTCGTGGCCGGACCCGTGGTGAACGCGCTCGGAATGATCGGGTCGGGCCTCGCGGTGGGTATCGGAGACCTGATGGCGTGGCGTTTCGTGGCCGGTGCCGGCTCGGCGATGTACATGACGGCCGGGCAGCTCTACGTACTCGCGGCCTCGGCTCCGGAGCGCCGCGGCCGCAATCTCTCGATCAACTCCGGCGCCCTTCTCGCCGGCTTCGCGATCGGCCCGGCGATCGGCGGCGGACTCGCCGAACTCGGCGGGTTGCGCATGCCGTTCTTCGTCGTCGGGGGACTCGGCCTGGCCGCGGCGCTGTACTCCTTCGCCCGTCTGGCCGAGCCGGAACGCACCGCGACCACTGAGCCGTCGGTCGGCACCCGCTCGGCCACAGACCCGCCTCCCCCCGGACCGAGCGGATCGTGGGGTTTCCTCACGAGTCGGGGGTTCGTCGTCGTCGCCGCGATGTCGGTCGCCATGTTCGCCACCCGCGCGGGCACGCGGGCCACCCTCGTCCCGCTCCTCGCGGTCGACGAGCTCGCGATGTCCGAGGGCACGCTGGGGCTCGCCTTCGGCGTGAGCGGCGTGATGGGGCTCATCCTCATCGGACCGGCCGGGATCGCAGCGGACAAGGTCGGCCGCATCGCCACGATCGTCCCGATGGCGGTGATCACGATCGGTGGCGTGCTCGCGGTCACATGGGCCGCGAACGCCTGGCAGCTCGTGGTCGCGCTGCTCGTACTGGCGGTCGGGACATCGGCCACCGGCCCGGCGCAGTACTCGTTCCTCGCGGATGCCGTTCCCGAGCGGGATCGGGGCCGGGCGATCGGCGCCTACCGGTCCGCGGGCGACATCGGACTCCTCGCGGCACCGCCGCTCCTCGGGTTCGTCGCCGACCAGACCTCGATCGACACCGCCCTGATGGTGAACGCGGCGATGCTCGCCGTCGTCACCGTGGGATTCGCGGTCCTCGCCCGTGAACCGGCGCGCACAGGCACGACAACCGACCCGCTCGCGTCGGGCCAACGTCCCGGCTCTGTTGACGACGACCAGGGGGAACGATGGCTGACACCACCGACCGGGCGATGAATCCGGTGGCGGCGAGCCCCAACCGGTTGAAGCTCGCGGTCTTCGGGCTGAACGTGAGCGGTGGCTGCTCGATGACGTCGGTACCGGGCACCGTCGCGGTCGAGTGGGACGAGTCGGTCCGGATCGCACACAAGGCCGATGCCGCCGGGATCGAGGCACTCGTGCCGGTGGCCAGGTGGCGGGGCATGGGTGGCGAGGTGAACTTCAACCACCGCAGTTTCGAACCGCTCACCTGGGCGGCGGGCCTCGCCGGGGTCACCGAGAACATCGCCGTGTTCGCGACGATCCACGTGCCGACTGCGCATCCGGTGCGGGTCGCCAAGGAGGTCGCGACCGTCGATCACATCTCGGGTGGACGGTTCTGTCTGAACATCGTCGCCGGGTGGAACGAGACCGAGATCACGATGTTCGGGGCGGGCCAGCGACCCCACGACGAGCGTTACGAGGTGGCCGACGACTGGATCGACCTGTGTCGGGCGCTGTGGACCACAGACGGCTCCTTCGACTGGGACGGTCCGTACTTCACCTCACCGAACGCCTACTCCGAACCGAAGCCGCTCCAGCGCCCGTCACCGGTGATCATGTCGGCAGGCAACAGCGAGCGGGGGCAGCACTTCGCCGCCCGACACGCGGACCTGAACTACGTCGTCGCACCCGACATCGCCACGGCGGGAACCCTCGCGGCGTCGGTCAAGGAGCTCGCACACGAGACCTACGACCGCGAGATCCAGGTCTTCGGGCACGGCCACATCGTGTGCGCCGACAGCGAGGCCGAGGCGAAACGGTTCCTCGACCACTACGTGAACGACAAGGGCGACTGGGACGGTGTACGCAACCTGCTCGACGTCCTGATCCCCAACTCGCAGAGCGCACTCGGTGACCAGTGGGAGGCGATGGCCGCGAACCTGATCACGGGCTACGCGGGCATCCCGCTGGTGGGGACGCCCGAGCAGGTCGTCGAGGGGATGGTCGCGTTTGCCGACGCCGGCCTCGACGGGATCTCGATCAGCTGGGTCGACTACGACGACGGCCTGGACCACTTCGCCGAGGTTCTGCTCCCGCTGATGGTCTCCGCGGGCCTGCGCGAAGGGTGAAGCGGCCGGCGCTCAGATGAAGCCGAGAGCCCGGGCCTGAACGGTCAGTTCCTCACGGAACTGCGGGGCGGCGACGGCGATGAGAGCCTTGGCGCGCTGGCGCAGCGACTTCCCCCAGAGCTCGGCCACGCCGAACTCGGTCACGACCTTGTCCACGGTGTTCTTGATGGTCGTGACGGCCGCACCGGGCGTGAGCTGGGGCTTGATCCGGCTCATCGTCCCGTCGCTCGTCGTCGAGTGCAGGACGATGAAGCCCTGTCCTCCCTGGCTGAACATGGCCCCGCGGGCGAAGTCCGCCTGCCCGCCCGACCCCGAGTACATCCGCGAGCCGATGGACTCCGACGCGCACTGCCCCATGAAGTCGACCTCCAGGGTGGAGTTGATCGACACGAAGTTCGGCTCCTGGCCGATGATGCGCGGGTTGTTGACGTAGCGGACCGGCCACATCTCGACCGATGCGTTGTCGTGGAGATAGTCGTAGAGCTCCGCCGAGCCGAGGGCGAAGGTACCGACGACCTTCATCCGGTTGAGGAACTTGTCCACCCCGTTCACCACGCCCTCGTGCATGAGCGTCATGACCCCATCGGAGATCAACTCCGTGTGGACCCCGAGGTTCCGGTGATCGGTCAGGTTCTCCATGACCGCGTTCGGGATCGCGCCGATGCCGGTCTGGATGGTCGCGCCGTTCGGGATCCGCTCGGCGACGAACTCGCCGATCCGCCGGTCCAATTCGCCCGGCTCGGCGGCGGGAACCTCGACGAGGGGGTGGTCGTCGCGGCTCCAACCGAGGAGCTGGGTGAGGTGGACCTGGTTGCGCCCGAACGTCCGCGGCATCCGCTCGTTCACCTCGACGAACAGGCGGGCCCGGCCGACCATCGACCCGACGTAGTCGGCGTTGGTGCCGAAACTCACGTGCCCGTGGTGATCAGGCAGCGACCCCGCCGTCAGGACCAGCGGATCCGGCAGGGACCTCATGATGACGGGCACCTCCGAGAAGTTCGCCGGGACGAAGTCGACGGTGCCGTTCGCGAGGTGGCGCCTCGTGATGGGAGACAGGAAGTACGAGACGTGACGGAGTCGGTCGCCGAACTCCCCGCGCAGGTAGGGCCGGTCGTGCAGGGGGTGCATCTGGTGGATCCGGACCCCCTCCAGCTGGTCGGCGTTCGCCTCGATCACGTCGAGGAGCTCGCGCGGTTCGCCGTTGGCCAGCGGGACGATGATGTCCTGGTTGGGACGGATGTGTTCGAGAACGGCCTCGGCCGCGACAGGACGTGGGGTCTCCATGGGGTTCACCTTCTTCGTCGTGACGCCGGGCCGCAAGTGCCCGACGTCACGAGCATCGGATCAGTTGGTCGAGCGCAGCGCGTCGCGGATCTCGGTGAGGAGGTCGACCTCCGAGGGGCCCGGCTCGGGCTCCGGCTCGGGCTCGTCCTCGCGACGCAGCGAGTTGTAGGCCTTGACGACCATGAACACCGCGAACGCCACGCTCAAGAAGGCGATCACGGCGTTCAGGAAGCGGCCGTAGTAGATCTGGTGCTCGTAGAGCGTGAGACCGGACTCGGGGTCCGGACCGATCGCGTCGCCCCAGTGGATCGACAGCGCAGAGAAGTCGGGCTGGCCGATGATCGCTGCGATGATCTGCATGAGGACGTCGTCGACGAACGAGGTGATGACCGCACCGAAGGCGGCGCCGATGACGACCGCGACCGCCAGGTCGACGACGTTGCCTCGGTTGATGAACTCTTTGAACTCCTCGATCATCGGGCCTCCCCCGGTTCCTGTGCGCCGTCGCGGCGCACACCGCGACCGTAGGTCAGCGGTGCGGTCCACGGGGGCGACCGTGTGCGCGGGGCGGGCGGCCGTCAGGGCCGGTCGGTTCAGTCGAGCGGTTCGAACGAGCGGTCCGCGATGTGATTCGGTCGCGGAACATCGGTCCCGAACGGCTCGACGAGCGCGTTGGCCAGCGCGTTGTAGACGAAGAAGAGGTTGGTGCGCGCCACCGGAGAGATGTTGTCCGGCGACCCGTGCATCGTGTTGCAGTCGAAGAAGCACACCGACCCGGGAGGACCCGTGAACTGCTCGACGGTGCCCTGCTCGGCCAGCGCATCGAGTTGGGCCGGGGTCGGAACCCCGTATGACTGCTTGCGCAGCGAGGTCAGATGGTTGTCCTCGGGCGTCGACCCCGGGAACGACAGGTAGGTCCGGTGCGAGCCGGCGATGAGAAGGAGCTGCCCGTTCCAGGGATGGTTCTCGGTCAACGCGATGGAGCAGCTGACCGCGCGCATGGCGGGCATGCCGTCCTCGACGTGCCACGTCTCGAAGTCCGAGTGCCAGGGGAACGAACGGCCCGTGTAGGCACGCTTGACGTTGATCCTGCTCTGGTGGATGTAGACGTCGTCGGCGAGAAGCTGGCGGGCGACACCGAGCAGCTCGGGACGCCGTACGAGCGCCGCGTAGACGTCGCTGGTGCGGTGCACGTCGAACAACGACCGCAGATCGTCGGAATCGGGCTCGTAGATCGCGAGCGGGTCCCGCGATGTCGCCTCACCTGCGAGGCGGGCGAAGTCGTCGGTACAGCGTTCCACGACATCGGCGGGAACGAGTTCCGGAACCACGAGAAAGCCGTCACGGTCGAAGCTCTCGACGTCTTCGGGACTCAGCGGGCCGTCCCCGTCGCCCCAGACGACAGGGTCGAGGCGATCACCGAGGCCGGCATCGCCGCCGACCCGCGACGGGTAGCGGTCCCGGACCGGTGTCGTGGTGGTCCGCGCCGAGCTCACCGGGTGACCATCCCTTCCTGTTCGTGTCGATTCTTCTGGTGACGGTCGAGCCGCAACTGCTCCTCAGCGGGCAGGTAGCCGCCCCGGTCGTCGTGGACCTCGTGGCCCGTGACCGGTGGGTTGAACACACACACGACCCGGAAGTCCTCGATGGCCTTCACCGTGTGGTGGTCGTTCGCGTCGAGGGCGTAGAGCATTCCCGGCTCGATGAGACGCGTCTCACCGGTGGCGTGATCGGTCAGTTCCGCACGACCCTCGATGCAGTAGACGGCCTCGAGGTGGTGCCGGTAGTGCATCTCGGTCGTCGTCCCGGCGGCCAGAACCGTGTCGTGGACCGAGAAACCCATGTCGTCGTCGGCGAGCAGCAGGCGCCGTGAGCGCCAGGTGCCACCGTCGACGTCACGTTCGGTCCCTACGAGGTCGGCGAGTGAACGGATGATCACGCCAGACCCCTACCCGCGGTGACCTTGGCGACGGCGTCGCCGAGGATGTCCAGTCCCGTCGACAGCTCCTCGCCGGTGATCGTCAGCGCCGGTAGCACCTTGACGACCTCGCCCTCCACGCCGGCCGTCTCGGCGACGAGTCCCATCTCGAAGGACGTCGCGATGATCTCACCGGCGACATCGGCGTCGTGGCAGCGGAGGCCCTGGATGAGACCCCTGCCCCGTCGCTCGGCGAACACGGCGTCGTGACCGACGCGCAGCGATTCGAGGCGCCCGGCCAACTGCTGTTCACGCGCGGCCACCTGGCGGCTGAGCGTGTCGTCGGACCACCAGATGTCGAGTGCCTTCGACGCAGTGACGAAGGCCGCGTTGTTGCCGCGGAAGGTGCCGTTGTGTTCGCCCGGCAGCCACTCGTCGTGCTCGGGCCGGATCAGGACGACGGCCATCGGCAGACCGAAACCGCTGATGGACTTCGACAGGCAGACGATGTCGGGATCGAGGCCGTAGTCCTCCCACGAGAAGAACGGCCCGGTCCGACCACACCCGACCTGGATGTCGTCGATGATCAGCAGCATCCCGTGCCGGCGGCACAGTTCCTGGAGCCGCCGGAGCCACATCGCGGAACCCACGTTGATCCCACCCTCGGCCTGGATGGTCTCGACGATCGCCGCCGCGGGCTTGTCCATCCCGCTGCCACCGTCGTCGAGGAACTGCTCGATCAGGGCGATGGAGTCGGTGCCGTCGTCGGAGAGGAACCCGGCGTAGGGCATGGGCGAGGAGTGCGACAGCGGGATCCCCGCGCCGCCACGCTTCATGGAGTTTCCCGTCACCGACAGCGACCCCAGTGTCATGCCGTGGAAGGCGTTGGTGAAGCTCATCACGCTGTCGCGCCCGGTGACCTTGCGGGCCAACTTGAGAGCGGACTCGACGGCGTTGGTTCCCGTGGGACCGGGGAACATGAGCCGGTAGTCCAGATCACGGGGCTCGAGGATCCGCTCGACGAACGTCTCGATGAAGCGACCCTTGGCGGTGGTGGCCATGTCGAGGCCGTGCACGATCCCGTTGCCGCTCAGGTGGTCGATGAGCGCATCACGCAGCGGCTCGGGGTTGTGGCCGTAGTTCAACGCCCCCGCGCCGGCAAAGAAGTCGACATAGCTCCTGCCGTCGGCATCGACGAGGGTGGAGCCGTGGGCCGAGTCGAAGACCGTCGGCCACGATCGGATGTAGGAACGGACCTCGGACTCGTGCTGTTCGAAGGTGTTCATGGACGTGCTCATCTGGGGATCTCCGGTTTTCGGGAAGGAAGGGAAAGGAACGAACGCGGCGCCTTCAGGCGCCACGCGATCAGGGGTTACGAGGCCCGATCCGGAAACGGATCTCCGGCTCGTGGCCGGTGTCGCCGAAGTGCTCGGCCTCGAAGAGGGTCTCGGTGACACAGTCCACCCCCCACCGGTCGGCGAAACCGACGAAGAGGCGTGTCGACGCGACGTTGTCGGGTGTCACGGTGGCTTCGAGGTGACGCACCGCGACGGGAGCGTCGCGGCGGGTCACCTCGTCGAGCAGGCCCGTGGCGACGCCGAGTCCCCGCGCCTGCGGGTCCACGACTATCTGCCAGCAGAAGTACGTCGATGGCTCCGCCGGTGGTCGGAAGCCGGTGACGAAACCCACCGGGTCACCGTCGAGCGTTGCGAGGGCACACGTGTCGGCGAAGTACTCGCACAGCATCAGATAGCTGTACGGGCTGTTCTCGTCGACGGCTCCACGAGCCATCTGCCACATGACCGAACCGTCGGAGACGGTCGGGGGCCGGAACTGTACGGAGGACGAGTCGACGCTCGTCGGGACCGTCTGAACTGTGACACACCACCTGGTCGGGTTGCTTCAGGTAACGATTCGACCGTACATGATCGATACCTGACTGCAAACGGACCCCCTGTCAACGGGCCCGGACGGGGCTCCCCGGCGCGACCGGCGATGCATCCGGGGGGCGACGGTCCGGAATGGGAAGCCGGGTCGCGAGTACCGCCACCACGAGACCACCCACCATCTGGATCAGCCAGACGTGGTCGAATCGGCCGAGGTCGGCGTTCCCGTCGCCAACGAACGAGACCACCAGCGCCACGCCGAGGGCCATTCCGAGGTTCCGGTTGGCCTGGCTCACCGCGGCGCCGACCGCGAACCGGTGGCCCGGCAGCGCCTGCACAGCGGCACTGTTGAGACCCGGGATGACGAACGCCGCGCTGACGCCGGTGATGACCACCGCCGGCAACATCACCGTGAGATAGGCCGGATCCCCATCGGCGAACGCGAGCAGCCACAGACCACCGACGGCATAGAGGACACAGGCCGGGACCAGCGTCACCCGCCAGCCGAACCGCTGCAGCGCCCGACCGATCCAGGGCGCCGATGCCGACGCGATGAACGGGGTCGGCGTGACAGCCAGACCGGCCTCCACCACCGAGTAGTCCCAGACCTGCTGCGTGAACAGGATCCACCCGAAGAACATGTTCCCGAATGCGGTCATGTAGACCAGGATCCCGACGTTCGCCCAGCGGAAGCCGGGCACGGCGAACAACGACAGGTCGACAGCGGGAGCGACCGCCCGGCGTGTCTGGACGACGAACAGGCCCAACAGTGCGAGACCGCCCACGATCGCCAGGACCGTGCGGGTGTCGCCCCAACCCCAGGCGTCGGACTCGACGAACCCAAGGGCGACCAGGCCAACGGCTGCGGCGACGAGGACGACACCGACCGGTGAGGGAATCGGCTCGTCGCCATCGGGACGGGCTTCTTCCAGGACCCTGCGGCCGAGCACGAAGCCGACGATGCCCACGGGGATGTTGATCATGAACGCGGCCCGCCATCCGGCGGCGTCGATCAGGACCGCCCCCAACGAGGGGCCCAGAGCCGCGGCGGCCGCACCGATCGCACCCCAGAGCGTGACCGCGGTCGCCCGCCGCTCGGGGGGATAGGCGTTCATGACGAGACCGAGCGAGGACGGGACCAGGCCGGCCGAGCCGACCGCCTGCAGGACACGGGCGGCAATCAGGATCGGCACGGTCGGAGCGACGCTCGCCAGCGCAGACGCCACCGTGAACACGACGAGGGAGAACTCGAGCACCACGGCGCGGCCCGGCCGGTCCGCGATCCGCCCGGCGGGCACGAGGAGCGCGGCGAAGACGATCGAGTACGCGTTGATGACCCAGGACAACTGTGCGCCGGTGACATCGGGGAAGTCCGCCCGCAGGTCGTCGAAGGCGACGAACAAGACGGTGGTGTCGAGGTTGACGACGAACAGGCCGAGGGCGACGACCGCGAGAACCGTCGCCGGCTTCGTCGTTGTCTCGGCCACCTGTCCCCCCTTGCCCCCGGCGCTGCCATGATCGGTCAAGTTGACCGGTCGGTCAAGTCCGGCGTGGAGGGCTCCCCCGCTACCGTCGTAGCGATGACGACCGATCCGCCCGCGTCACCCCGGCCATCGCGCCTGGGCGCCGGTGGACCCCCCGTCACGCGACTCGGGCTCGGCCTCGCGGCGCTCGGTCGTCCCGCCTACATCACGACTGCCCGGGCGGCCGACCTCGGCGGGGACCGCTCCGTCGGCGCCATGGCGCAACGTTCCTTCGCCGCCCTCGACGCGGCCTACGCCGCCGGCGTGCGCTACGTCGACACCGCACGGAGCTACGGGCGCGCCGAGGAGTTCCTCGCCGACTGGCTCTCGAGTCGGGACGTCGGCGACGTCACGGTCGGATCGAAGTGGGGATACCGCTACGTGGGCGCCTGGCGGATGGAGGCCCCGGTCCACGAGACGAAGGACCACTCCCTGGAGGCCTTCGTGGCCCAGTGGGCGCAGACCTCGGCGACACTCGGTGACGCCGTCGCCGTGTATCAGGTGCATTCGGCCACGTTCGACACCGGCGTCCTCGGGGACACGGCGCTGCACCGGGAACTCGCGTGCTTGCGCGAGAGAGGGGTGATCCCGGGGGTGACGGTCAGCGGGCCGCGCCAGGCCGAACTGATCGAGAAGGCCCTGAGTATCGAAGTCGATGGACTGCGCCTGTTCGGTTCGGTGCAGGCGACGTGGAACGTCCTCGAACGCTCCGCCGAGGCGGCCCTGGCGGCGGCACACGACGACGGTGTGGGCGTGATCGTCAAGGAGGTACTCGCGAACGGGCGGCTCAGCGACGACGGGGACCCGTCTGCGGCGCCGTCGGTGCGGGACCACGCCCGCCGCACCGGCCTCGACACCGCGACCGTGGCGCTCGCCGTGGCACTCACCCGACCGTGGGTCGACGTCGTGCTCTCTGGCGCCGTCACGACCCGACAGGTCCACGCCGGCGCACGGGCGGTCTCCGTCGCGATTCCGACGGTGCTCGTGGACGCCGACCCGGCCGAGACCCCCGACGGGTACTGGGCGACGCGCGCCGCCCGTGAGTGGGCCTGAGCGGAGCGCGCCGTTAAGGTCGATGTCGGCACCGGTCGAGAAGCATTCGGACCGACCGCGATGTGGAACCGGTGTCATCGGGCGCTGCGCCCACCCCTGACCCGGAGGACCCCCATGCCGCAGGATTCGATCACCAATGGTGACACCGTCGACGTGCACTACACCGGCCGCCTCGATGACGGGGAGGTCTTCGACTCCTCCGCCGGACGTGATCCACTGACGTTCGAGGTCGGTGGTGGCCAGGTCATCGCGGGCTTCGACGAGGCTGTGCGCGGACTCGGGGTCGGCGAGAGCCGCACCGTTCGTATCGAGCCCGCCGATGCCTACGGCGAGCGACGCGACGAGCTCATCGGACGGGTCGACGCTGCAAAGGCACCGGACGGACTGACCACCGGCGACGCCGTGATGGTCGGCCAGCAACAGGCCGTCGTGGTCGAGGTGACCGACTCGGAGGTCGTCCTCGACGCCAACCATCCCCTCGCCGGCAAGGCACTCACCTTCGACGTCGAGGTCGTCGCCGTCTCCTGAACACAGCTGCGGGCCCCGGTGTGGACCAGGCATGATCCGGCGTGGTGACCATGGCCCCTTCCGGCCGACTGGAGAGCGCCTTAGCCTTCGGCCGTGAACACCCCCGCAACGGCTCCGATCCCGGTCCTCTCGGGGACCGACTCAGCCGAATCGCCGCCCCGAGAGCTCCTCGACGGTGATCCGCACCCAGCGCTCGCTCCATTCCCCCTTCGACCACGGCACCAGGTCGAGCTGTTCGAGTTCCTCCGTTTCCGCCCACGACGTCACCTCGTTCGCGACTCCCCCGACGAGGACCGACCAACCCGTGCGCTGACGGGTGTCCCAGCCGTCGATCTCGAAGCAGACGTGCTGACCCGACGCGGCCGCATGAAGCTTCTGGCCCTCACGGCTCCGGAAGACGACGGTTCCGTCATGCCAGCGGTAGTTGACGGGCAGAGCGACCGGTCGGTCGTCGGCGACGAAGGCGACGCGTCCGATCGGTGTCGCGTCGAGCAGGGCGTGGCACTCCGCCTCGTCGAGGACCTCGTATCCGGTCTGTTCCTCCATGGCGGCACTCCTGTGCGTCGTCTCGGAAAGTCGATCGACCCGACCGTATGCACAGGGACCCCAGCCCGAGGAGTGCCATGAGTCCCAGCCGTATCACGGTGGACGGCAACGAGGCGGTCGCCCGGATCGCCCACGCGCTGAGCGAGGTCGTCGCCATCTATCCGATCACGCCCGCCTCACCGATGGGCGAGGCGATCGACGCCTGGGCCGAGGCCGGCCGCACCAACATGTGGGGATCGGTGCCGACCGTGATCGAGATGCAGAGCGAGGCCGGTGCGGCGGGCGCCGTGCACGGCAGCGCGCAGGCGGGCGCACTCACCACCACGTTCACGGCGTCGCAGGGACTCCTGTTGATGATCCCGAACCTCTACAAGATCGCCGGCGAACTCACCCCTGCAGTGATCCACGTCGCCGCCCGGTCGGTCGCCACCCATGCGCTGAGCATCTTCGGCGACCACAGCGACGTGATGGCGATACGGCCGACCGGGGTGGCGATGCTCTCGTCGGGATCGGTACAGGAGGCGCAGGACCTCGCTCTCGTCGCCCACGCTGCCACCCTCGTGACGCGCGTCCCCTTCGTCCACTTCTTCGACGGATTCCGCACGAGTCACGAGGTCGCGACCATCACCGCGCTCGACGACAGCGACGTGCGCGCCCTCGTCGACGATGCCGGCGTGGACGAACACCGCCGCCGCAGCCTGGACCCGAGTCGGCCCGACGTGAGGGGTACGGCACAGAACCCCGACGTGTTCTTCCAGGCGCGTGAGGCGGCGAACCCGTATCACGCCGATGTCAGCCGCCACGTCCAGGCGACGATGGACGCTCTGGCGCAGCGCACGGGACGCCGGTACGGGCTGTTCGACTACTCGGGTGCCCCCGACGCGACCGACGTCGTCGTGATCATGGGCTCGGGCGCGGGGACGACGACCCAGGCGGTCCGCCACCTCCTGGCCGAAGATCGCCGTGTCGGCGTCGTCACGGTCCGGCTCTACCGACCCTTCGACGTCGACGCCTTCGACGCAGCCCTTCCCGCGACCACCGAACGGGTCGCCGTGCTGGACCGCACCAAGGAACCGGGCTCGGTCGGCGAACCGCTGTACCTCGACGTGGTCGCGGCGCTCGCTCGAAGCCGGCCCCACACCACTCCCGACGTCGTCGGAGGGCGGTACGGCCTCTCCTCCAAGGAGTACACGCCGGCGATGGCCATCGCCGTGTTCGACATGCTCGCCGGCGGAGAGCCCCGCCATCCCTTCACCGTCGGCATCGTCGACGACGTCACGGGGTTGAGCCTGCCGCTCGACGACACCGCGTGGTCCGAGCCCGACGACGTCATGCGCGCCGTGTTCCACGGCCTCGGCAGCGACGGGACGGTCGGCGCGAACAAGAACTCGGTCAAGATCGTCGGCGAACACACCGACCTGCACGCTCAGGGCTACTTCGTCTACGACTCCCGCAAGTCGGGGTCGATGACCACCTCGCACCTGCGCTTCTCGCCCCGCCCGATCGACTCCGCCTACCTCATCGACGACGCCCACTTCGTGGCCTGTCACGACTTCGGATTCCTCGAACGCAGTGACGTCCTCACCCGCGCCCGACGGGGTGCCACGTTCCTGCTGAACAGCCCCTGGTCCGCGACCGAGGTCTGGGCGCACCTTCCCGCGGAGGTCCAGGAGCGGATCATCGAGCTCGACCTCGACCTGTGGGTGGTCGACGCCGACCGCGTCGCGCACGACGCCGGACTCGGTGGCCGCATCAACACCGTCCTCCAGACGTGTTTCTTCGCCCTCACCGATCTCGTCGAGACGGAGGCGGCGGTAGGCGCGATCAAGGACACGATCGCCAAGACGTACTCACGACGCGGCCGCGTCGTCGTGGCCCGCAACAACGCCGCGGTCGACGCCGCGCTGGATGGACTCGAGCAGGTGACCATCCCGGCGACGGCGACATCATCGCTACACCGTCGACCCGCCGTTCCCGAGGCCGCCCCGGACTTCGTCCAACGGGTGACGGCGGCCATGCTCGCGGACCGCGGGGACCTGCTCCCGGTGAGCGCGCTGCCCGTGGACGGACGGTTCCCTCCGGGAACCACCCGCTGGGAGAAGCGTGGCCTGGCCGCGGAGATCCCTATCTGGGATCCCGACATCTGTATCGACTGCGGCCGGTGTGCCCTCGTGTGCCCGCACGCCGCCATCCGCATGACGATCTCGCAGCCCGACGACCTCGTCGGCGCGCCCGAGGGATTCGTCTCGAAGCCGCTCGCCCGAGCGGATGACGCGACGCGCCTGATGGTGCAGGTGGCCCCCGACGACTGCACGGGCTGTGGCGTATGCGTGTCGGTGTGTCCGGCCAAGAGCCGTGAGGAGGTACGCCACAGGGCCATCGACATGGAGCCACGCGGACCTCACCTCGAGAGGGAGCGGCTCAACTTCGCGTTCTTCGAGCAGTTGCCGGTCCCCGACCGGACCTCCCTCGCGCTCGACACGGTGAAGGGCTCCCAGCTCACCCAACCCCTGTTCGAGTTCTCGGGGGCGTGCTCGGGTTGCGGCGAGACGCCCTACCTGAAGCTGTTGACCCAACTCTTCGGTGACCGGCTCGTCGTCGCGAACGCGACGGGATGCTCGTCCATCTACGGGGCGAACCTGCCGACCACCCCCTGGGCCGCGAACGACGAGGGCAACGGCGCCGCGTGGATCAACTCGCTGTTCGAGGACAACGCCGAATTCGGCCTGGGAATCCGCATCGCCCGCGACCATCTCACGGCCGAGGCCCGGTCGCTGCTGGGGGAGATCGTCGACGAGGTCGGCCCCCTCGGCGCGGAGATCCTCACGGCCGACCAGTCCGACGAGGCGGGCCTGGCCGAACAACGGCGTCGCGTGGCGGTGCTGAGATCACGCCTCGCAAACCTGACCCTGCCACCGGCGCGTCGCCTTCTCGCGATCGCCGAGCACCTCGTGCGGTCCTCGGTGTGGATCGTCGGCGGCGACGGTTGGGCCTATGACATCGGCTTCGGTGGACTGGACCACGTGCTCGCCGCCGGTCGCGACGTCAACGTGCTGGTCCTCGACACCGAGGTGTACTCCAACACCGGCGGCCAGACGTCGAAGGCCACTCCACGCGCCGCCATCGCCAAGTTCTCGGCCGGCGGCAAGAACACGGCCAAGAAGGACCTCGGCGTGATCGCGATGGCCCACCCCGACGTGTACGTCGCCCACGTGGCGATGGGCGCCAACATGACCCAGGTCGTCAAGGCCTTCGCCGAGGCCGAGGCCCACCCCGGTCCGTCGATCATCATCGCCTACAGCCCCTGCATCGCCCACGGCATCGACATGGGAGAGATGATCGAACACCAGAAGCTCGCCGCGGAGACCGGCTACTGGCCGCTGTACCGCTACGACCCGCGCAGGGAGCGTCAGGGCGAGCACGCGCTCCGTCTCGACGGCCGCGCTCCGACCCGACCCTTCGCCGAGTTCGCCGCACGCGAAGGCCGGTTCGCGATGTTGGCCCGCGCGAACCCCGCCCGGGCGGAGGAACTCATGGCGGCGGCGCAGGCCGACATCGACGACCGTTGGCATCTCTACGAGCAGATGGTCGAGATCGAACACACCGCCACGTACGGCATCGTCGACGACGACCCCCACGCCGCTGACGACGGAGAGGGCCGATGAACGACGCACCCGATCTGACCACCACCTATGCTGGCCTCACCCTGCGCAGCCCATTGGTGGCGTCCGCCTCGCCCCTGACGGGCGAGATCGACTCGCTGTTGCGACTCGAAGCCGCCGGAGCGGCCGCCGTCGTCCTGCCCTCGCTGTTCGAGGAGCAGATCGAACACGAGATGATGGCGCTGCACCACGGCCTCGAGACGGGCGCCGGACAGTTCGCGGAGGCGGCCGACGGATACCTCCCCGACCTCGACGACTACAACACCGGACCCGACGACTACCTCGAACTACTCGTGGCGGCCCGGCGGGAGCTGTCGATCCCGGTCATCGCGAGTCTGAACGGCACGACGCCCGGCGGCTGGACGTACTACGCGCGCGAGCTGGCCGACGCGGGTGCCGATGCCCTCGAGTTGAACATCTACGCCGTGGCTGCAGACGTGTACGCAACCGGCGCGGAGGTGGAAGACGGCTACGTCCGCCTCGTCGAGCACGTCCGCGAGGCGGTGCAGATCCCGTTGTGCGTGAAGGTCGGGCCCTTCTTCTCGTCGCCCGGCCACATGGCCCGGTCTCTGGTGGACGCCGGCGCCGACGCGCTCGTGTTGTTCAACCGCTTCTATCAGCCCGACATCGACCTCGACTCCCTGTCGGTGGTACCCGACCTCGTCCTGTCGCAGTCGAGCGAGATGCGGCTCGTCCTGCGATGGATGGCGATTCTGCGGGGCAGGGTCGATGCGTCGCTCGCCGCGACCACAGGGGTCCACGACGGCCTCGACGCGGCCAAGCTGATCCTCGCCGGTGCCGACGTCGTCATGACCACCTCGGCGCTACTCGAACACGGCGCCGGGCACATCGGCGTCATCGCCACGGAGATGGCCGCCTGGTTCGCCGACAACGGCTACGAGTCCCTCGACCAGGCCAGGGGCAGCCTCAGCCAGGAGGCCTCACCGGACCCGTCGGCGTTCGAGCGGGCGAACTACATGCGCACACTCATCTCCTGGTCCTCCGACGCCTGAACCGACACCGCTTCAGCGACCCCGACGAGGGCGAACCTCGACGCTCGCTCAGGCCACCGGCCGCGCGCCGGGCAGCGGACACGCCACCAGGTCGTAGGTGGCCAGGCGGCGTCGCAGGGTGTGGACGAGCAGGCCGATGGCAATCAGGCCGACCACGGGCTGAACGGGCGCCCACCAGCTGAGGGCGCCGCCGGTTCCGATCAGCGCGACGACCGCCTGGTTACACACTGGACAACCGACCGCGAGGAAACTGGCGAATCCGCCCCACACGGTGCGGGTGTCCTCCCCCTCGAGCGCGCCGACCGCATCCGCGCGTGCCGTGTCGCCGCCGGAGCCGGCGACACCATCGACCACGGAGGACTCCGGGCGGATGGCCAGAGTCAGGCCGATGAGCGCGGCCGCGATCGATGCGATGACGTAGTCGATGGCCCGGATGGGCACCGGCCGTCCGAACCACGGGGTGTCGATCAGGTCGGACGGGACCGCGATGAGGACGTACGCGATGAGAGCGATCGGCACGGCGCGCGGCCAGGTCCGCAGCGGCAACGAACGCAGGGTGGCGACCACGTCGCCGAGGTTAGGTGCCGGCTGGATACAAACGGCCGCGCCAGGGCCGCGCCGGGGTGCGGGGCCTCAGATGGCCTGTGTCACCATGGCGGCGACAGCGACACCGTGGAGCGACCATGCGACCGTCCGGACCCAGTTCGTCCGCACGAGCCGGGCGGAGTCACCCACATCGGGGCGCCGGGCTAGACGTTGGTGGATGGGCACCTGAACGAACGCCGTCGACGCCAGCGCGACACCGAGGGCCGCCAGCCCTACCCACGGCCATGCGACACCAACGCCATCGGGCCGGTCGATGACCAGCACCACCGCCGTGATCGCCTCGACCGCCATCAGCGGACCGACGACGAAGCCCGTGAGGTGCTGGTGCCGGTTGGCGATCGCCACCTGGGAGGAGAACGGAACCGAACCCAACAGCGGGTAGTGCACGATCTGGACGAACCAGATCAGTCCGACCATCGACCATGTGGCAGCCACGGCGAGAGCGAGCACGATGTCCATGGGGCGAGTCTGGCCGACCGGGGGCCGTTGCGGCCCGGTGGCATGGAGGATGGAGTTCGATTCGACCCCGAGGCGACCGACGTGCACAAGATGTCGCACTCCCCGACCGGAAAGGCCCCTGATGCCCACGACCCGGAACCCCTGGCCCGAACTGCCGAGCGACGACTGGCACGACACGCTCGAGACGCTCCATCTGTGGACCCAGATCATCGGCAAGATCCGGATGGTCGCGACCCCGTGGATCAACCACTCCTGGAGCGTTCCGCTGTACGTGTCACCGACTGGTCTGCGGACCTCGCTCGTTCCACACGACGCCGAGGGCTTCGAGTGGAGCTTCGACTTCCTCGCGGACCGCCTCACCCTGTCGACCACCACCGGCGAGACGCGCGTCGTCGAACTCGGACCACGGTCCGTGGCGGACTTCTTCGACGAGGTCATGGCGGCCATGGGGTCGGTTGCCATGCCTGTCGAGATCCACCCGGTTCCCAACGAACTCCCCGACGTCATCCCGTTCGGCCGGGACACGGCCCGGCGTTCCTACGACGGTGACCAGGTCCGCGCGCTCTGGCGGGCCCTGTTGCGCTCCAACCGGGTGTTCACCCGTTTCCGCGCCGGCTATCTGGGCAAGGCCAGCCCCGTTCACTTCTTCTGGGGGAGCTTCGACCTCGCAGTGACGCGCTTCTCCGGGCGAGCGGCGCCGCCCCACGGCGGTGGCGTCCCGAACTTCCCCGACGACGTCGCCCGGGAAGCGTATTCGCACGAGGTGACCAGCGTGGGCCTGTGGCCCGGCAACAGGACCGCCCCGACCCCGATCTTCTACGCGTACGCCTACCCCACCCCCGACGGCTTCGCCGATGCGACCGTCGCCCCCGACGAGGCCTTCTGGCTCGCCGACCTCGGGGAGTTCGCGCTCTCGTATCCGGCGGTCGCCGGGGCCGCGGACCCCGACGCCCACCTCATGGCGTTCCTGGAGAGCACCCATGCTGCGGCCGCCGATCTCGCCGGCTGGGACCGAACCGCACTCGAGTGCGACGATCCCCGCGGCCCGGACTGGTTCCGGAACCGGCCCCACGACTGATCGGTCGTTGGCTGTTCAGGTCGCCCGCGCACGGAACCCGGACTGGTCGGCCAACTCCCGGCGCGCGCCGGCTATGGCCGCCGCGGCCAGGACCGTCGAGATGACGAGTGACCCCGAGGCGCAGGCCCAGGCGAGGTCGTAGCCGCCGGCGTCAGCGAGCAGCCCGAATCCGAACGGGGCGAGCCACCCGCCGATGTAGAAGCCGGCCATCACGGCTCCGGAGGCGCGTTCGACGGCGTGGGGCGCGACATCGACGGTTGCGGTGTGCAGCACACCGATCGCTCCCGTGTAGGAGATGATCCCGACGATCGCGGCGACGAACACCATCGCGACCCGACCGGGCGTTGCGAAGATCATCGTGGCGGTGGCCATCGCCCCCATTGCGATGGTCGCCGACAACACCACGAGGCGAAGGTGTGTGCCGAGGCGGTCCGACATCACCGCCACGGTGATCATTCCGATGACCCCGCTCGCCGTGGCCACCGCGGTGACCACTCCGGCCGCCGACGACGAGAGGTCGACCTCGTCGCGCAGGAAGGGCAGCAGCCAGGTGAAAAGGGGCTGCGCACCCGCGCCGATCAGGAAGCCCGACGCTGCGAGGAGCAGCACGACACGCGGTAGCGGTGTCTGCGGCGTCGCGTGCGCGCGAGCGACCTGAACCGGAACGGGCTCGAACACGCGGACCGCCGCGATCGCCCCCATGAGGGCGAGACCGGCCGAGGTGGCGACGACCCCACGCCAGCCGAGGCTCGTGACGAGGATCCCTGCGACCAGGGCATAGACGGCCGAGAGCAGCGGACCGCCCGCCGTCTTGGTGGTGAGCCCGAGGGCACGTCGACGAAGCGGCACTGCCGCCGCAACCGCGCTGTTCGTGGCCATCGTGATCAGTGCGTGGGCACAACCGCCGAGCGCGGTGAAGGTGAAGAGCGAGATCAGCGTCCCCGAAACAGCGGCGAAGGTGGCTCCGAGGGTGATCGCAGCCAGGCTCACCGCCACCGTGATCCGGGTTCCCAGCCTGACGGCGACGGGAGGCAGCACCAGCGACGAGAGCCCCGACGTGGCGAAGAAGACGCTCGAGATGGCCCCGACCATCCCGCGGCCGATGTCGAGGTCGTCCTGGATCGCCGGAGCCAGATAGCCGACCGAGTTGACCGCGACGGCGCCGAGTCCGAACGCGGTCGCGCCCATCGCGATGATGCCCATCGCCCGGCGGCTCACGGTGTCGGAGTTCACGTCCACGGCCGGCGGGGGCGACGCCGTATCGGAGGCCTCGGGGAGTTGGCGCGTGGTCACACCCTCAGATTATCTGTCTTGATCCGACACTTCTCGCAGGCCGACACGAACCGGTCGGCATCGATGTCTCAGGAGATGAACGGGGCGATGCGATCCTTGGGACGGCCGATGATGGCCTTCGACCCCTTCACGAGCACGGGACGCTGCATCAACCTGGGGTGCTCGACGAGGATGTCGACCACGGCCTCCGCGTCACCCACGAAGTCGTCGGCGTCGAGTCCCAGCTTCTTGAACTGCGAGTCCTTGCGGACGAGATCCTCGACGGGATCCTCGAGGCCCTTGACGATCGCAGTGAGCGTGGCCCGGTCCGGGGGCTCCTTGAGGTATCGCACCACGTCGACGTCGACCTTCATCTCCTCGGCGACCGCCAAGGCGTTCTTGGACGACGTTCAGTTGGGGTTGTGGTAGATCGTCACGTTGGCCATGACCGCTGAGGGTACACAGCCCGCTCGCCCGGCCCGAAGTCCCGGGGGCGACGGCGACACCGTCTCAGTCCGGGGCTTCCGCCGGAGGGCCGTCGAAGACGACCGTGCCGGCATCGAGAATCACGATCCGGTCGAACACCTCGAGGGCGGGGGCGTCGTGTGTGGCGACGAGCGCGGCACCGCCCTCGTCGCGGATTGTCCGCAGGCGGTCGATGACCGCGGCCCGCCCCGCCCGGTCGAGACCCGAGAAGGGCTCGTCGACGAGCAACAACGCGAACGGCCGGGTGATGCCGATGGTGACGGCCGCCTTCTGTCGCAGGCCCCGACTGAAATCGGCGGGCAGGTCGTCGACGCGCCCGGCCAGCCCGAAGGCCGCCACCATCTCGCCGACGCCCTGATCCTCCGGCGTGGTTCCGTGCAGCCGGGCCAGATAGTCGAGATGCTCGGTCAGGCTGAGGTCGTCGTAGAGGACGGGCGCGTCGGGCAGATACGACACCGCGGCACGCGCACGAGCCGATCCGGCGGGTTGGCCCGCCACCTCGACGGTGCCATCGGTCGGGTCCACGAGACCGGCGACCACCCGCAAGAGGGTCGACTTGCCCGAACCGTTGTGCCCCACCAGGGCGACGAGCTCGCCCCCTTCGAGGCTCAGCGAGACCGGGCCGAGGGCCCGGACGTCGCCGTAGTCCTTCACCAGCTTCCTGACGCGCAGCAGTGGCCGGGCCATCACGCGCCTCCCATCGACGTACCACCGGCGGCCGCGGCCGCAACCGAGTCCCGATACCGGACCCACCCGACGAGAACCGCGCCCAGCAGCGAGAGAATGACGGCTCCGTTGGCGGCGACCGGGAAGCCGGGGTCGCCGCGGTCGATCGCGTTCCGCACGAGAACCACCGGCACGACACCGGCCCCTGCCAACACCACCGGCCACACCAGGCGGTAAACGGCGCGGGGGCCCGCGACCTCCGCGGGCATCATCAGGGCATCGCCGGGCGTCGTGCCGATCCGTCGGATACTCAACGCGCCGCCGGCGGCGCCCACCACGGCCGCGGGCAGGGCGGCGATCGCGCTAACGGCGGCCAGGATCGGAGCGGCACCGGCGAGGGCTGCGACCACGCCGGCGAGCATCCACATCACGGCGATGACCACACTCGCCCCGACGAGGTGCCGCACGAGTATCTCCGCTTCGACGACCGGGGCCGTGCCCAGAATGCCGGGATGGTCGATCTCCTGGGCGAAGGGCTCGACGGCCTCGAGTGCCACCAGATACATCACGACGGCGACCACGATCCCCAGTGCCGTCGTGCCCCGCCACACCCCGGCGAGAGACAACCCGGCGACCACAGCGAGAGCGCCGACCCGCACCAGGCGCGACAGCGGCCAACGGAGATAGCTCGCGAGATCCCTGTGCCAGACCGGGAAACGGTCCGCGATGCGCCCGGGGCGCAGCGTCACCATCGGACGGCGACGCGGCCTCTCGAAACCGAGATTGCGCCTCAACAGGATGAGCGAGCGGATGTCCTGGTCGGCCAGGGCGAACCGGACCTGTCGCACCAGGCGGGCCCGACGCGCCATGCGGTCGAGCGACAGGGCACCCACGCGACGGAACCCGGCGACGAGGGCCGCCACGGCGACCACCGGGGCGACCAGTGCCCAGGGGGTGAATGACATCGGCCAGATCCCGATCCGACCGACGGCTGTCATCGGCGCGCTCTGCACGTCCCAGACGATGTCGACGACCGACCACGCCACGAGGCCGATGGAAGCACCGGAGATCAGGTAGGGACGGTTCCGCAACACAGCGAACGACCCGACGAGAAGAGCGGCGCCGATCGTGCCGAGGGTGACGGTCGCCCCCGCGAGGATCCCGCTACCGACCCAGGCGGTCGCGGACCCCGGCAGTCGACGCGAGGCCAGCTCCCCCGTTGCGGCACCCGCCACGATCCCGAGGATCGCAGCCGCCACCGTGAGGCGGCGTACCGGAGCGGCGAGGGTGACGTGCCGGTCGACCGGCGACAGCAGGAGGTGGTGGAAGTCGGTCTCGTCCACAGCGAGCGGGCCGCCGTTGACCCCCGAACGCATCCCGGCGGCGATGGCCATCGCCACGAGCAGGCCCACCCAGGCGGCGCCGTGCGAGCGGACCCACGCGATCTCGCTGGCGCCGATCGCCGCGTCATCGACGAGACCGAGGGCGAGGTAGAAGCCGAACAGTGACAGCAGGACGGTGACGTAAGCCTTGTAGAGCAGATCGCCAGCGGACATCCCGCCGAGACGTCGACGCGAGAGCACCTTGCGAAGTTCGGCCAGGGCCTCGTGCGGTTCCGGCCCGCTCACGGGGTCGGCGGACACCACCGTTTCACGCATCGGGGCCACGATACGTCGGCGGGCGCGCCCGCCGACGTCACCACCGCGATCGCCGGCCTGCGTCGTCGGGTCGTCAGCGGGCGGCGATGAGGGCGGCGAGTCCGAGCGCGGCGAGGCGGTCCGACACGTCGATCCGCTCGAGGTCGACTTCACGCAGGATCAGCGACTCCGTCGCCGAGAGGTCGACGGCCAGGACCGGCAACTCCCCCTCGGACGGCCCGGCACCCCCGGCGATCAGTGTGTTCGTCCCCAACCGGGGTACCTCGCCGCCGGGCACGGGACCGATCTCGCACGTGCGTGCGTGCAGGACATCGGCCATGGCCTGAAGCGACGAGTCGAGACCGGCCAACGACCGTCCCGAACCGTGAGCCGAGAGCAGGTCACGTGCGCCGACGCTGAGTAGGCGCAGATCCACCTCCTGACGACGGCCGTGTTCGTTCAGCTGCAGAAGCCTGCGCCGGACGAGGGCGAGCGCCGACGCGAAACCGACGAGCAGGATCGTGGTGATCTCGTCATGACGAGCGGTGATGTCGAGTTCGCCGTAGGGCTCGGTGTGGAATACGGCGAACACGGCGGCCGCCGCCAGCCCGGAGAGGATCGCCGGCACAGCACCGGCCCCCAGGGCGACGGCGATCGTGGCGGCGGCGAGCACCAGCGCCACGTTCTGGCTCCCGATGGACGAGCGCACCGGGATGAACGCGAAACCGATCAGCGCGACACATCCCGGCAGGACGATCGCGGCGAACAGCGCCCGGTGACGGCGCACGAACGCGCCCGCCCTCCCCACGTTGCCATCGAAGGCGGAGCTCAGTGCTGTGATCGGATCGCCGGCCATCCCGGTTCCAGTCAACACCAGCGCGGGCACCGGCCGCTGTCATGAGAACGCCGAACGCTGTGAGCCGCGCAGCTCTCGCCCGGTGAGCGGCCTGTAGCGTGGGGAATGTGAGGTTGCGCCTCCCATCCGGCCTCGTCGTCGCCGGACTCATCGCCGTCGCCGCTTTCGGCGTTTTCGCTGCGGTCGACGCGGATGCCAGGCCTTCCGTCGACGACGCCGTCGTCGACCCGGGCACCGACGACGCGCCGACGCTGGTCGCCGTTCTGCTCCTCGCCACGCTCATCGCCGCGGTGGCGACACCCGGTGGAACCGTCGTGAACGCGCCGGCGCCTGCGCCCGAACGCGTCCGTCGGTCCCGCGCCCGGGACCGTTCTCCTCCTCTCCGCTGACGTACCGGGTCTCCCGGACGACAACGGCGCCCCGCCGGGGCCGCCGCGCACGTCGAGCTGAAAGGAACTCACCATGATCCCCTTGTTCGCCGCTGCCCGCATCGCGGGCGCAGCAGTGATGACCATCGCCGGGGCGAAGACGATCCACAGCCGCCGCCGTCGGGTGTCCGACAGCGACGTCCACGAGGACCACCCCCAGGATCCACCGACTCCGGGCGGGGATGAACCGTGGGACCCGACCAGTGACGAGAGATCCGACCCGACGGGTATCGACGCCATGCACCCCGCAGACCGTGTCGCCGCAGCGGCCGACGGTGTGTCGGGATCCTGGCTCGACCTGTCCGGAAGGGACCTGCGCCGCGCGGACCTGTCGGAGTTCGACTTCGTGTGCGCCGACCTGCGACGGGCGCGGCTCAGTGGCCGACGCCTGGTCGGCCGTGACCTGACGGGCGCGCTGATGACAGGCGCCGACCTCGACCGGGCGATCCTCATCGACGCACAGCTCGCGGGAGCGGACCTCAGCTGGGCGAGCCTGCGGCGCGCCGACCTCTCCGGGGCGGATCTCGACGGCGCATCGCTCGTCGAGACGGACCTCAAGGGCGCAGACCTCAGCGGAGCGGATCTACGGGGCGCCCGGAACCTGGCCAGTGCGGTGCTGAGGGGCGCCCACGCCTCACGAACCACCCTCTGGCCGAGTAACTTCGAGCCGATCCTGGCCGGCGTCATCGTGCACCGCCCCTGAACCAGCGGGGCCGATCCGAAGCGACCAGCTACCGCGATCGCCTACAACTCGACGCGGCTACCGACCTCGACCGAGCGACCGAGGGGTAACGCGAAGTGCTCAGCCGCGTTGGTGGCGTTGCGGTGCATGAACGCGAAGAGATGCTCCCGCCACGGGGCCATGCCCGGCCTGTCGGTGACCAGCACCGTCTCACGGCCGAGGAGGTAGGTCGCCGACTGCGCATCGAGACCGAGCCGTTCAGCGAGCGCGCGCGGCACGTCGGGCGTCTCCATGAAGCCGAAGTGCAACTCGACGGTCTCGAATCCGAGGCCGAGATCAGCGTGGCTGACCCGACGCACCGGATGCACGCGCGGGATGTCATCGGTGACGACGGCGACCACGAGCACACGCTCGTGCAGAACCCCGTGATGGCGCAGGTCCGCCAGCAGCGCCGGGGGCGTCCCGCCCACCTCCCTGTAGAGGTACACAGCCGCCCCGTCGACCCGACGGGGCGGATCGGCCTGGAGGCTCTCGACGAGGTGGACCAGGTCCAGTTCGGGACGCCCGACCCGCTCCCGGATGATGCGCCGACCGGTGTTCCAGGTGGTGAACACCGCGATGAGCACGGCAGCCACCGCGAGGGGGAACCAACCGCCGTGGGGGATCTTCGGGACGTTGGCGGCGAAGAAGACGGCGTCGACGACGATGAACACGGCGCACGGCAACGCCACACGCGCCAGTGACCACCCGAGCCTGCGCCGGGCGACCACATAGAAGAGCACGGTGGTGATGATCATCGTGATCGTGACGGCGACCCCGTAGGCCGCGGCGAGACCGGTCGACGAGCGGAAACCGACCACGAGACCGACGCAGGCCACCATCAGGGCCCAGTTGACAGCGGGGACGTAGACCTGGCCGTACTCCCGGGCGGAGGTGTGGATGATCTTCACCCTCGGGAAGTAGCCGAGCTGCACCGCCTGCATCGTCAACGAGAAAGCACCCGAGATGAGCGCCTGGGACGCGATGACCGTCGCGAACGTCGCGAGGACGACGAGCGGCACGACCCCCCACTCCGGGGCGAGTTCGTAGAACGGGTTGCTGATGGCTCCGGGCTGGTCGAGCAACAGGGCGCCCTGGCCGAAGTAGTTGAGCAGCAGTCCCGGCAACACGATGGCGAACCAGCCGATCGCGATCGGCGAACGCCCGAAGTGCCCCATGTCGGCATAGAGGGCCTCTCCCCCGGTGACGACCAGGAACACCGATCCCAGCACCAACAGACCCGTCAGGCCCTCGTCGCCGAAGAAGTCGACGGCGTAGATCGGGTTCAGTGCCCGCACCACGGTCGGATGCCGGCCGATCTCGACGGCGCCGAGCGTCCCGAGCGTGGCGAACCAGAGCGCCATGACCGGACCGAAGACGCGTCCCACCGCACCGGTTCCGAACCGCTGGACGGCGAAGATCCCGATGAGAATCACCACTGCGAGCGGTTCGACCCAGCGCGAGAAACTGTCGGTCGCGACCTCGGTCCCCTCGACGGCACTGAGAACCGAGATGGCCGGGGTGATCATCCCGTCGCCGTAGAGAAGGGCCGTGCCGAAGAGTCCGATCAGGACGAGAACGACCGTCTTGTGATTCGAGCGGTCGCCACGCCCCGGCAGCAACGCCGTCAACGCGAGGATGCCACCTTCGCCATGGTTGTCGGCGCGCATGACGAAGAGCAGGTACTTGATCGTGATCACGATGATGAGCGACCAGAAGATCAGCGACAGGATCCCGAGAACGTTCGACTCGATCACGGCGACCTCGTGGCCCGCGCCGTCGAAGGACTCACGCATCGCGTAGAGGGGGCTCGTCCCGATGTCGCCGTAGACGACGCCGAGTGCCCCGACTGTGAGTACCGCCCGACCCGAGGTCCGGTGATCACTCATCGTGTCACCGCCGCCTGGGATCTTCGCTCATGGCCACCGGGGGCGACACTACAGCTACACATCAACGGCCCACTATCACCTCATGCGCCGGGACGTCCTTCCCACACTGGCCACCGCCATCGGGTCGACAGGCGCAGCGAGAGACGAGAGGATCGGGGCGTGATCGACCCGACCCGCCTCCACGACGACGCCTTCTCGCTCGACCCCTTCAGCGTCTGGTCCGAGTTGCGCCGCGACGCCCCGGTGTTCGCCGACACCATCGACCGCGTCTGGGTGATCTCACGTCACGCCGACGTCGTCGAGGCGTTCTCGAACACGGAGCGATTCTCCAACCGTCTCTACCGCAAGACACTCGGCGCGGTGTTCGGCCCGAACCTCCTGCAGATGGACGGCGCGCCCCACATCGCGCTGCGCAAGGTCGTCGGGCCCGTGTTCGCCCCCACCCGCCTCGAGCGGTACCAGGAACTGCTCGACGACGTGGTGGACGGGATCGTCTCGGCTCTCGACCCTGACGGGTTCGATCTCGTCGCCGACCTGAGCGCCGTGCTGCCCGGCCGCCTCATCGTGGCCATGATGGGCCTGCCACCCTCTGACGACGCGAAGTTCCACGAGTGGTACGAGACGATGATGCTCGGTCTCTGGAACGACCCGGAACTGCGCCGAAAGGGCCGTGAGGCGCACCGCGAACTCCACGACCACGTCGACCCGGTCATCGCCGAACGGCGCCGCAACCCCTCCGACGACATCTTGTCCCGGCTGATCGCCGCCGAGGTCGAGGACCTGGCGTCGTTCGTGTCGCTCCTGTTGACCGCCGGCGGCGAGACCACCGACAAGGCGCTCGGCAACCTGTGGCGGAACCTCCTCGATCATCCCGCGCAGCGTGATGCCGTCTGCGACGAACCGGATCTGCTCGACCGGGCCTTCGACGAGACGATGCGTCACTCGCCGTCGCTCGTCTACCTCGCCCGGGAGGCGAACGCCGACACCGAATGGCACGGCGTGACGATCCCCGCCGGCCGGGAACTACGCCTGGCGGTCGGGTCCGCCAACCACGACGAGACCGTCTTCGACGACCCCGACCGATTCGACATCTTCCGCGCCGACCTGCACCGGGGACTCGAACACCGCACCGCGTCCTACGACGACGGCGCCGGCCACCTCGCCTTCGGCGCCGGGGCCCACTTCTGCCTCGGCTACGCCCTCGCCCGGCTCGAGGCCAAGACCGCCAGCCGGGCGCTCATCGGACGGTTCGGATCACTCGAGAACGTCGGAGCCCTCCCGCCCCTGAAGGTGAGAGGGCCGTCACGTTTCACCCCGACGCTTCCGGTGCGCGCCGCCCGCTGAGCGAACCATCGATCCGCTCGACCTCACGAAGCGGAGTGCTGCGCCCGGGGCGAGGGGATGGGGACTTCAGGGGAGTTCGACATTCAACTGCCGGCGACGTCTCGGCGGCTGAACGTGACGGCACCGGCAACGACGATCGCAGCGCAGTAGGTGGAGAGGACGGCGAGGGCCAAGAGGGGGGGTGTCCCGGCGTCGTTGTCGTCGATTCGACTCCACGTCAGCACCGTCACGAGGTTTTCTCCCCATAGCCACCTGCCGAGCGGGGGCTCGACACTCCGGACGACGTTCTCGATCACAGCCATCCACGCGAACACGGCGATCACGGCGAAGGCGGTGTTGCGCGCGAGGGTCGCGAGCGCGACGGCGAGAACCGCCGCCGCAGCCGTGACGGCGGACGTACGGGTCATGGCCACGACCAGCCCGGCCCAGAAGGAGCCATCGGTGCCCTCGCTCGTTCCATGCGCGATCACCGCAGGGAGGAAGGCCGCCAGGAAGACCACCTGCAACACGAGCGAGATGACGAAGCCGAGAATGGCAGCAGCGGCGCTGAGTGATCCGTGGAGCCGGAGGCGCCGGGGCTCCCAGGTGAGAAGCGTCGTGACGGTGTTGTGGCGCCACTCGGCCCCCGCCACGGTCGCCCCGGCGACGAGGGCACCGAGCAGGAGGAAGAACATCGCCAACGCGAGGTACCCCTCGTGGGACTCCGCGATCCACCAGTCCGTCATCACCGCCGGAGATCCCTCCTCGGCGAGTCGAAGCTCCAGGACGGACTTCCCGCTCGAGGAGACCCACGCGACGACGCCCGCAAGGGCACATCCGCACAGGGCCAGGGCGACGAGGGCCCGAACCGCTCTGCGCCCCGCCGCACGTCGAATGTGCATCGCAAGGAGCGTCATGCCGCCGGCACCTGTGTAGCGGACGACCGCGTTCGCGCAGGCTCGTCGGGTTCACCGGTGAGAGTGAGGAAGACATCCTCGAGGCCGCCGATGTCGGGCCGCAACTCGCAGACCCACTGGCCATGGTGTGCGAGCAACCTCGTCAGTTCCGCCGCACGGGACGGGTCGATAGCGACACGGACCATGCCGTCGACCCGCTCTGCGGTGAAACCTGCCCGCCGGACGACGCCCACGCCCGCCTCACAGTCGTCGACCCGGACCAACATCGCCGAGCCCCTCCCCGCCGAGGCCATCACCTCGGCGACCGTTCCCTGGGCCACGCACCGGCCGCGGGCGACGATCGCCACCCGGTCACAGGTCTGCTCGATCTCCGCCAGGATGTGGCTCGAGACGAACACCGTGCGGCCCTCAGCGGCGAACCTCCGGAGGATGTCACGGACCTCTCGCATCCCGGCCGGATCCAGCCCGTTGGCGGGTTCGTCGAGGATCAACAGCTCCGGCTCCTTCAGGATCGCCGCGGCGAGCGCAAGTCGTTGACGCATGCCGAGCGAGTACTTCCTCACGAGGTCGTCGGCGCGTGCGGTGAGCCCGACCGTCTCGAGCACCTCCTCGACGCGGCGTCGCCCGATGCCGTCGATGGACCCGAGATGACGGAGGTTCTCGCGGGCGCTGACCGTCGGGAACAGCGCCGGGGTTTCGACGATCGCACCTGTTCGCCCGATCGCGTCCCTCAATCCGCCCGGTACCGGACGACCCAGCAGTCGCATCGTCCCACCGGTCGGTCGCACGAGTCCGAGCAGGCAGCGGATCGTCGTGGTCTTTCCAGAGCCGTTCGGGCCGAGGAAGCCGAAGACACCACCGGCTGGAACCACGAGATCGAGCCGGTCCACCGCCACCGTCGAACCGCCTCGACGACGTCGATACGACTTTGCGAGGTCCTCGATCTCGATCACGTTGTGCACCACACCCTCCTCGTCCGTCACCCTCACTGACGATCACCTGCGTGCGCCGGGTGACAGCGACCCCAAGCGCCCACTCACGCCGACGTCCCGGACCACGTTCTTCCGATTCGTGTCACCCGCGGACACCGACGAGACGTCTGTCGTAGAGAGGAGCGGTGTGCCCGGCTCACGGAGCCGGACCGACCTCTCCCGACCCGACCGGGCGTCGCCGTGGAAGACTCCGCACATGAGAACAACCGGGTGAGATGACCGCGATGAGCTCGGAAGTGGCCGCCCTGAGAGGGCTCCTGGCCGCTGCCGAGGTCGCGCGCATCACGACAGCGGCCGGAGCCACCCCGGTCCGGGCCTCGCTGGACGTCGACGCCTTCGTCGAGGCGATGTACCGAGAACACGGCTCGGGACTGGTCCGCATGGTCCGGTTGTTCGTGGACGATCGCAATGCGGCCGAAGATCTCGTCCAGGAGGCCTTCATACGGCTCGCACGCTCGGCTCACCGCATCGACGATCACCGAAAGGCGGGTGCCTATCTGCGGTCGATCGTGCTGAACCTCGCACGCGACCACAACCGGCGCGGACTCGTATCTCTTCGGCACCGCCTCCCGCTCGACGACCGGACCGCGTCCGTCGAAGACGAGGTCGTGCTCTCCGAGGAGCACGCATACGTGGTCGAGGCCCTGCGCGCACTACCGGCGCGTCAACGCGACTGCATGATCCTGCGCTACTACGACGAGTTCGGCATCGACGAGATCGCCGAGACGTTCGGTATCTCGCGCAACTCCGTGAAGACGCACCTCACCCGGGCGATGAGGGCGCTCGAACGGGCCCTTGCTCCGTCGGATGTCGGAGTGACGCCATGAGCCTCGGTGACCGGGTCCATGACGCGATCTTCGCAGGGACCCGGGCGGTCGCCGACAGCGGTGATCTCTTCGAGCGGGTGCTGTTGAGCATCGACGACGACCGGCGCCTACGGGAGCGGCGCCGACGCGCCCTGGCCATCGCCCTCTCGGGCCTGACTGCGACAGCGGCGGTCGTCGCCGCAACCATCGACCGACAAGAAGGAGATCTCATCATGGACTGGTGGATTCTGGAACTCATCTGGTTCGTGGCCATGGTGGGCCTCGCGCTGTGGCTGGGGCCATTCATCCGGCGGTTCGGCAAGGCCTACGCGGCGGACGTCTTCCGCGCGAATCCGCGGACGGGCAAGAGCTTCATCGTGCTCATGGACGTCGCGTACTACCTCATCTTCTTCGCGTACATCCTCTTCACGGTGCGGTTCGAACCCGGATCGGACTGGGAGAACACCGTCAACGCCAACCAACTCCAGGTCACGAGCATCCGGGTGGCCGGCATCTTGTTGATCGTCGGTCTTCTCCACGGACTCAACGTCCTCACGCTGCCGATCATGGGCCGGATCTTCACCCTGAACCGCCGCCTCGACGACGCCGACACCCCCGGCGCCTGACCCGTCCACGATGAGACCCGCCGCCTTCGCTGTCGTCCTCCTCACCGTGATCGCCGGCACGGGCGCCTCGGCACGCGCTCTCGACAACCGCGACGACGACCCGGCGACCGTGCGACTCGACGTCGCCTTCGTACCCGATGACCAACGCAGCGAGCCGCTGGTGGTCGACGGGCTCGCGGCCAGGACGGTCCTGACCCTCACGGCGACGGCGTTCGAGCCCGACACGACAGGGGTCATCCAGCTGTGCGTCGAGGACGGCACCCGTTCCTGCCACGACGAACTACCGGTGCGCTTCGACGGTGAAGGCGCAGCCGAGTTTCAGTATCTGGTGCGATTCGATGCGGGGTCGACCCCCAGCGGTGACCGGACGTGTGGCAGCCCGTCTGTGCGCTGCACGATCGAGATCGAAGCGGCGTCGACGACAACCGTCATCGACGCCGTCTTCTTCGAGGAGGCGCCGCCGCCGGGCCGGATCGAGGTCACGCCCGCGGACGGCCTGCGGCCGGGAGACGAGGTGACGGTGACGGCCAGTCGGTTTCCTCCCGGGGCCACGCTGTCGGTGACCGTGTGTGCCGCCCCTTCGACCAGCGGAGTGCGTTGCGGCGCTCCGGGTCCGGTGGTCCCGTTGACCATCGGCGGCGACGGATCGGCTGCCGCAGGGTTCACGCTCGACGTGGACGAGGTGGGCCGGGATCGCGTCGCCTGCGGACGACGCACCGACTGTCGACTCGTCGTAAGCTCTGAGCGCCCCGACGTCTGGGCGCCACCGGTCCTGCTCGCGCTCGGCGACGCCCCCGGCGCCGACTACGACAGGTCCCGCCTGACGCTCGGCCTCGGGGCAGCTCTCGCTCTCGCCATGGCCGCCGGATGGTTCATCCTGCGCGGGGACTGGTCACCACCCGGCGAATCCGACGGGTCGGCGATCGACGACGTCGCCTTCGCCGACCTCGACGCCGAGGCGGCCCGGCACGAAGCGGCCGAGGCGACTCCACCCCCGCCCGGCGACCAGACCCCGACCGGGGCGGGCCGCTGAGCGGGCGGGAGGCGAGCCGCTACTACTTCGAGACGAACTGCGAGGTGAGGTCCTCGGCCGTCGGGTGCATGACACCCTTGTTCCGCAGCCGCTCGGCGGACTTGTACAGGAGGTCGACCTCGCTGGTCTCGGCCCGCAGGGCCTTGACCGTGCAGTCCTCCTTACGGCGGTGCTTGAACGGGTCCCAACGGAAGTGCTTCAGCGCGTTCTGGTAGGTGATCTTGTCGATCTCCTCAGGCGTCAGGTACTGCAGCGAGGGAGCGAAGCTCTCGGGCGCCGCGGGCCATGAGCTGTCGGAGTGGGGGTAGTCCATCTCCCAGCAGATCATGTCGACGCCGATCTCGTCCTTGAGACGCAGACCGGGGCGATCCTCGATGAAGCACGAGATCACGTGCTCCTTGAAGACGTCGCTCGGCAACTTGTCGCCGAAGTCCGTTCCCGTCCAGTGATGGTGGTGGCGGTACACGTAGTCCACCCGCTCGAGGAAGTACGGGATCCAGCCGATGCCGCCCTCGGAGAGCGCGATCTTGAGGTTCGGGAAGTCCCGCAGAAACGGGCTCCACACGATCTCGGTGGCGGTGCTGAGCAGGCTCAGCGGAGCAAGGGTCTGGGAGGTCTCGATTACCGAACCGGGGGTGGTGGCCGGAAGGCTCGAGGACGACCCGAGGTGCAGGCACACGACGGTGTCGAGTTCCTCGCACTGGCGCCAGAACGGGTACCAGCTCTTGTCGTGCAGAGGCGGCAGTCCGAGCTTGTAGGGATCCTCGGAGAACGTGACGGCGTGACAGCCCTTCGCGTCGAGCCTGCGCACCTCGGCGGCCATGAGCTCCGCATCCCACAGGGGCAGGATGCCGAGGGGGATGAACCGGTCCGGGTACTGCCCACACCAGTCCTCGATGTGCCAGTCGTTGTAGGCCTGCAGGACGGCGAGGCCGAGGTCCTTGTCCTTGGTGCGGTAGAAACGCTGACCGCAGAACTGCGCGTAGCTCGGGAAGCCGATCGATCCGAGCACACCGGCGACGTTCATGTCGTCGACCCGGGCGTGGACGTCCCAGCAGCCCTTGCGCATGTCCTCGAGGCGGTCGGGCTCGAGGCCCCACTCCTCGGGTGGACGACCGACCACCGCGTTGAGGCCCATCGAGTAGATCTCGGTTCCGTCGTAGACCCAGGCCTGGGCGCCGTCGTCGCGGGTGATGACCTTCGGCGCGAGGTCCTGGTACTTCGCCGGAAGGCGACCGTCGAACATGTCGGGCGGCTCGATGATGTGGTCATCGACGCTGACGAAGATCAGGTCGTCGAGCACACCTGAGGTGTCCAACAGGTGTGCGAAGCTCTTGTCGGTCTCGTGCTCGTCGCCTGTCACGGTGTCCCCCTGGATTCTGGCTGACGTGCGCTCTCGTGCGCGTGTCCACCATTGAAGCACGCGAGCGTGGTGATCTCGTAGGTCGGGCCACGGAATTCGCCGGGGTGACGCAAACTGGGTCGACGACCGGAGAGACGAGAATTGACCCGCCCCGAGGAGGCCCCGTGCCCTGGACCACCGACGACATCACCGACCTGACCGACCGCACCGCCGTTGTCACGGGCGCGAACGGCGGCCTCGGGCTCGAGACCGCACGGGCGCTCGCCGGAGCCGGAGCGCACGTGGTCCTGGCCGCGCGCGATCAGTCCAAGGCCCGGTCGGCGCGCGACGAGATCGCCGCCACCCATCCCGAGGCGTCCCTGGAGATCGTCGAGCTCGACCTCGGATCCTTCGAGAGCACCGGGTCCGCCGCTTCGACGATCACCGCCGCCCACCCGACCGTCGACATCCTGGTCAACAACGCCGGCCTCATGGCGATGCCTGAACGCCGCACAGCCGACGGCCACGAGATGCAGTTCGGGGTCAACCACCTCGGCCACTGGGTGTTCACCGCCGGGCTCCTCCCATCCCTGCTCGCGGCCCGCGCGGGCCGCGTCGTGACCGTGACCAGCGTGGCGCACCACAACGGCCGCCCGGTCGACCCCGACAACGTGAACATGGAGGGCACCTATGACCCCTGGGCCGCGTACAGCAGGGCGAAGCTCGCCAACTACCACTTCGGCCTCGGACTGCAGCGGGAGTTCGAGGTCCACGGCGCTCCGGCCTCGAGCCTCATCGCCCACCCGGGCCTGTCCCATACGAACCTGCAGGTGAAGACCGTCGAGGAGGGCGGCGCGGGACGCTCCGCCCGCTTCTGGAAGTGGCTCGCCGCCACCGCCGGCATGTCCCCCGCCCAGGGTGCCCTGCCACAGTTGCGAGCGGCCACCGACCCGCATGCTCGCGGCGGCGAGATGTACGCGCCTCGCTTCGTCACCCGCGGCGTACCGGTTCGCCGGCCGATCATGCGACGCGGCAACGACGCCGCCATCGCCACTCTGTGGGAGGTCTCCGAACGCGAGACCGGGATCCCGATGGACATCGCCGCCGCCATGACGGACGCGTGAACCCGGGAGACCATCCGGCCGCCGGGCGACGCGTCGCCCGGCGCGCCATCATCGTCGCCGTCGTCCTCGCGCAGTTGGTGGCGATCGTGGCGGCCTACGGCAACGACCACCGCCAGTTCGGGTGGCAGATGTTCCCGGAGTCGAGCCGTTGGACGGCGGAGATCACCCGCGTCGAGGCCGACGGCACGGTGGTGCCCGTCGACGAGGATTGGGAGTACCGCTGGGCGGACCTCGTCGCCGCCAAGGGCATCGGCAACCCTGATCGCTGGCGACATGCGAACTCCGGGCTCAGGAGCCAACTCGCGTACCTCCAGGCGGCGCTCGACTGGGTCGCACAGAACACGCCCGACGACACCACGACGCGCGTCATCCAGGCAGACGTCACCTACCGCGACAACGGCCGCGGCCCGTTCACGAGGGTGCTGAGGTCCCAGGAGAGACCGCTCCCGTGACAATGACCCCCCTTCTCGAGCTCTCGCGCAGAGCCGACCGCGCGATCGACGCCGTGGGGAGCGTGCGGGCGATCGCCGTACTGCGTATCGCCCTCGGCCCCATCACCGTGCTGCACCTGCGGACCTTCCTCGAAGACCTCCGCGACGGGTTCGTCTACTCGGACCGCTTCTACGACGCCTACGCCTCGTGGTACCCCGAGGCCGGTCCGACCCTGTACCGGGTGCTCCTCATCACCGCCGTCGTCGGGTGCGTCACGATGTCGATCGGGTTCATGTCACGGCTGAGCACGGCGGTGGTGGCCGGGATCGTCGGATACAACCTCTTCCTCTCCACCACGTTCTTCGCCCACAACAGGGCGTTCCTGTTGATCCTGCTGGTCGGCGTGGGTCTGCTCCGACCTGGCTCCCACCTGTCGGTGGACGCGCTGATCGCACGTAGGCGGGGGCACACCGAAGCGGGCCCGGCGCCACTGTGGCCCCTGTGGCTACTGCGCTTCGAGGTCGTCTGCGTCTATGTCGCCTCGGCGGTCTCCAAGACCATCGACGGCGACTGGTGGAGCGGCCGGGTCCTGCAACTGCGGGCGATCGACAACCGCCAACTCGCCCTCGACGGTGGTGCCCCGGGATGGCTGCTCGACGTGCTCTCCGACGGCGGGTTCCAGTGGTGGGCGTCGAAGGTCGTCGTCCTCACCGAGTTGTTCATCGGGCTCGGCCTGTTGAACACACGGACGCGGATCGTCACGATCTGGGTCGCAATCTGGTTCCACCTCGCGATCCAGTTCGGCGCGGACGTGCAGGTCTTCTCCTGGGCGGCCATCGCCGCGCTGTCCATCTGGGTCACGCCCCGGTCCCGGACCCGAACGCTGATGGTCCCGCCGGGTCCGCTGACGCGGCGCCTGATCCGGTCCCTGGACTGGTTCGCCCGTTTCGAGATCGTTCCGGCCACAGACGGGCCGGTCACGCTGATGGAGCCGGGCGCGGGCACGGGCACCGAGAGGCGCCACGTCGGGCGCGACGCCGTATGGAGAGTGCTCGCCCGCCTACCGGCGACCTTCCTGGTCGCGGCGCCGGTGGTTGCGGTACGCGCCACCCGGCGCCGCCGCGAAGCGATCTCCGGGTGACCACGTGCATCCGGCTCCGCCGATCCGGACGATATATCGAACACAGTTATCGACATTGTCTAAGTTTTGACGGGTAGTATTGGGCGTCCACAAGACGCCCATCGGACAGCAGACGAGAAGAGGACCGCCGTGTCGGAGAACAGCGCACCAGGCAAGTGCCCCGTGATGCAAGCCCCCCAGATGGCCGTGGGGGGCACGGCCAACCAGCACTGGTGGCCCGAACAGCTGAACCTGAGGATCCTGCGCCAGAACCCACCGTCGGCGGACCCGATGGGTGAATCCTTCGACTATGCGGCAGAGTTCGCGAGCCTCGACTTCGAAGCACTCGCCGCAGATGTCGACGCGCTGATGACCGACTCTCAGGACTGGTGGCCCGCGGACTACGGCCACTACGGCCCGTTCTTCATCCGCCTGACCTGGCACGCGGCCGGCACGTACCGGATAGCGGACGGACGCGGCGGGGGCGGAACCGGCGCACAGCGCTTCGCTCCCCTCAACAGCTGGCCAGACAACGCGAGCCTCGACAAGGCACGGCGCCTGCTGTGGCCGATCAAGGCGAAGTACGGCCGCAAGATCTCCTGGGCGGACCTGATCATCTTCGTCGGGAACCGGGCCCTGGAGACGATGGGCCTGAAGACCTTCGGCTTCGGCGGTGGCCGCGAAGACATCTGGGCCCCCGAAGAGGACGTCTACTGGGGGCCGGAGCGCACCTGGCTCGGCGACGAGCGCTACAGCGGCGACCGGGAACTGGCGGAGCCGCTGGGCGCCGTGCAGATGGGCCTCATCTACGTCAACCCGGAGGGGCCCAACGGGAACCCCGATCCGATGGCCTCGGCGCGCGACATCCGTGAGACGTTCGCACGAATGGCGATGAACGACGAGGAAACCGTCGCCCTCATCGCGGGCGGCCACACGTTCGGCAAGACCCACGGGGCCGTGGGCGAGGAACACATCGGGCCCGAACCGGAGGGAGCGCCCCTCGCCGAGCAGGGACTCGGCTGGAAGAACAGCTACGGATCCGGCAAGGGGGTCGACACCTACACGAGCGGGCTCGAGGGCGCGTGGACCAGCGACCCGGTCACCTGGGACAACGGCTACTTCGAGAACCTCTTCGGCTACGAGTGGGAACTGACGAAGAGCCCCGCGGGTGCCAATCAGTGGACGCCGAAGAACCCCGAGGCACAGGGCACGGTGCCCGACGCCCACGATCCGTCCAGGCGCCACGCGCCGATGATGGCCACGACGGACATCGCGCTGATCACCGACCCCGTCTACAAGGAGATCTCGAAGCGCTTCTACGAGAACCCCGACGAACTTGCGGATGCCTTCGCCCGGGCCTGGTACAAGCTCCTGCACCGTGACATGGGGCCGGTCGCCCGCTACCTCGGCCCGTGGGTACCCGACGAGGAACTGCTCTGGCAGGACCCGATCCCGGCGGTGACCCATGATCTGGTCGACGACGCCGACGTCGCCGCGCTGAAGGCGACGATCCTCGACTCCGGCCTCACCACCTCACAGCTGGTCTCGACGGCCTGGGCATCCGCCTCGACCTACCGCGACACGGACAAGCGCGGTGGCGCCAACGGAGCACGCATCCGCCTGTCACCTCAGGCCGAATGGGAGGTGAACGTGACCTCCGGCGTCGCGAGCGTGCTCGACACCCTCGAAGGGATCCAACGGGACTTCAACGAGGCCCAGAGCGGCTCGAAGGCGGTCTCGCTCGCCGACCTCATCGTGCTGGGTGGGTGCGCCGGCATCGAGGCGGCAGCGGAGAGGGCCGGTCATGACGTCACGGTTCCCTTCACCCCCGGGCGCGCCGACGCCTCCCAGGATCAGACCGACGTCGACTCCTTCGCCGTCCTGGAACCGACCGCGGACGGGTTCCGCAACCAGCTCCGCAAGGGCCACGACCTGGCCGCAGAGCACCTGCTGTTGGACAAGGCAGCCATGTTGACCCTGTCCGCACCGGAGATGACGGCGCTCGTCGGCGGAATGCGGGTCCTCGACGCCAACGTCGGAGATTCCGCGCACGGGGTGTTCACCGACCGTCCCGGCACCCTCAGCAACGACTTCTTCGTGAACCTGCTCGACATGGCGACGCAGTGGTCGCCGACGTCGGAGACCGAGGACGTGTTCGAGGGGCGCAGCCGCGAGTCGGGCGATGTCCGCTGGACGGGCACCCGGGTCGACCTGGTGTTCGGCTCCAATTCCGAACTGCGGGCGATCGCCGAGGTCTACGGGAGCTCCGATGCGGAGAAGATGTTCGTGCACGACTTCGTGGCCGCATGGGACAAGGTCATGAACCTCGACCGCTTCGACATCACCTGAGCGGTTCCACCCCACGACGCGCCGAGGGCCCGGCTCGATGGAGCCGGGCCCTCGTGCGTTCGGTCAGGCGGTCACCTGGGTTCTCCGGACGGTCAGAAGATCTGACCGCGGATCTCGCCACCCGGGTTGTCCACCGTGTGGACGTTGACGTAGATGTCGCCGGACCGGACGGCGTCGATCAACTCCCCGACGTCGGCGAAGGCGCCGAACTTGGCCACGTCGCCATAGGTCACGGTGCCGGATGCGTAGAACTCTCCGCTCACGGTGCCGATCCCGTTGCCCGGGTCGACCCCGTCACCATTGAAGTTGAACAGGAAGGCGGCGACGCCACCGTTCATGCCGAAGTCGCCAACGTGGAGATGGGCCTCGGTCACACCGAAGATGTCGTCTCCCCAGATCGTGTACCGGATGGTCTCGGCCTCGTCGTTCACGCTGAAGAGGGCGAAGCCTCCGGCGTCGGTGTCGACGACGGGTACCTCCTGCATGCCGCTCAGTCGGGTGAGGAAGACGGACCTGTCGGTGGCGCCGGCGTTGGAGCTGGCGACGACGAACACCGCGAGCATGGCGACCACGGTGAGCAGAGCGAGTAGGCGTTTCATCGGGTTCCCTTCATTGCGTACAGGTTCTGGTACCCACCACACGGCTCCGTCAAACAACCTAGCAACCACCCACCCACCGTGTGTCGGGCCGGACCGGGGCGCCGGGTCCGAAGGCACACCGCCGCGTTCGGGCCACGCCCCCCACGTATACGGTCTGGGCGATGGAACCACTCGTCACCACGCAATGGCTCGAGGACCACCTCGGCGACCCCGACCTCGTCGTCCTGGACTGCAGCGTGGTCCAACTGCCGAGCGGGCCCGAGGGTCTCCGATTCGCGAGTGGCCGCGCCGACTACGACGCCGGCCACATCCCCACGGCCGGCTTCGCCGACCTCACCTCGGATCTGTCGGACCCGACGAGCCCACTCAACTACGCGCTTCCGTCGCCGGAACGCTTCTGCGATGCGATGGGAGTCCTTGGCGTCGGAGACGATTCGCGCGTCGTGGTCTACGACGGTTCGATCGCGGCATGGGCGGCGCGCGTGTGGTGGATGCTGCGCTGGGTCGGCTTCGACCGGGCGGCGATCCTCGACGGCGGCCTGCGGGCCTGGACGGCACAAGGGCGGCCGCTTTCGACAGAGCCCGCCCCGTCGAGTCCCCGGAAACTGACCGCCTCTCCCCGGCCCGAGCTCGTCGCAACCCGCGACGACGTGCTCGCCGCCATCGCTGACGATCAGGTGTGCATCCTCGATGCCATGCCCGCCGCGCACTTCCGGGGCGAGCAGACGATGTACGAGCGCACCGGACACGTGCCGGGCGCGCTCAACACCCCGGTGCGAGACCTACTCGACGAGTCCGGTCGGTTCCGTCCCCTCGACGAGCTCGAGGCCCTGCACCCTTCCGACAGGTCCGCACGGACGATCACCTACTGCGGCGGCGGTATCGCCGCAGCGGCCAGTGCGTTCGTGCTGACACGTCTCGGCTTCGACGACGTCGCCGTCTACACGGCCTCGATGCAGGAGTGGGCGGCGGACCCCGCCAACCCGCTCGTCGTCGACGAGAACTGACGCCGAGCGCACACTCACGCGGCGCCGGCGCGGCCGGCGATCACGGGAACGGCCCGCAGCGCCAGAGCGACGATCGTCAGCGCGGGATTGACGCCGGCCGAGGTCACGAACGTCCCGGCGCCGGCGACGAACAGGTTCTCTGTGCCGTGGACCAGGCCCGTCGAGTCGGCGACCGAGGTGGCGGGGTCGTCCCCCATCCGGGTGGTTCCGTGCGCGTGGCCGGCGAAGATGCCGCCCGGCACCGTTGACGGGGCCCGGACGACGGTGCGGGCACCCGACTCCGTGAGCAGGCGCACCGCTGCGTCGAGAAGCGAGTCGTGTTGCGCCCGGTCCTCGGGATGGGGCGTGTAGTCGATCCGCAGGGCCGGGCGGCCGAACGAGTCGGTCAACGTGGGGTCGAGACCCACCCGGTTCTGCGACCGTGGCAGGTCCTCACCCAGGACGTACACCGCCTGATGACGGCGGTATGCGCGTGCGGCGAAGTCCACGAGTCCCCGACCGTGGCGCGGGACCCCCTCAGGAAGCGGGATGGTGACGTCGAGCCCGCGGGCGAAGGCGAGAGCTCCCCCGGTGAAGGCCGCCGGCATGCCGCCGTGGAGGACCCCACCGCGTCGGAAGCCCGCTCCGGCCAGCCATGGGCGGTTCTCGTTGAGGTCGTCGACGCCGACGTGCTGGGCGGGACCCAGGTGGGCGTCGATCGGGTCGTCGTAGATGCCGTACGCGAAAGCCCCCGTGTGGAACGTCACATGGCGACCGAGCTGATCGCTGTCGTTGCCGATCCCGCAGGGATGGGTCGGGGATCGACTCGCGAGCAGCAGGTGGGCGACATAGGGCGCGTTGTTGGCGAGCACGATGACGTCGGCCGGCTGTTCGCGCCCCCTCCCGGCGGCGTCCACGTAGCGCACCGCGGACGGTCGCCCGTTGCGATCACAGACGATCTCGGTCGCGACGCACCCGGCTCGCACGAGCACGCGACCGTCGGCGCGGGCCTCGCCGAGGCCGGCGAGCAGGGACGCGAACTTCGCATCGCGATGACAGCCGTAGAAGGTGCAGGCGCCGCAGCGGTCGCAGGACCCCCGGCCGCCACGCGGTGAGGTGACGATGGCCGCCGGTGGTCGATACGGGTGGTGGCCGAGGCGACGCGCCGCGTCCGCGAGACGCCGCGACCCCTCGCCCACCGGATTGGCAGGAGCCGGATACGGGCCGGACCGCGGTGCCTCGAACGGGTTCTCGCCCGCGTGTCCGGCGACACCCATGAGCCTCTCGGCAGCCGAGTACCAGGGTTCGAGCTCTGCGTAGCCGACCGGCCAGTCGGCAACGCTCGAGTCCGCGGGCACGCCGTCGGTGGACGCGACACGGAAGTCGGATGGGCGGAACCGGTAGGCGAAGCCGGTCCATGCGAATGGTCCGCCCACGCCCCGGTTGCGGGCGAGCCACGGCGCGGGTCCGAGGTCCCGGCCGTCGAGGACGAGGCGCTCGGGCTCGGTGTGAAGGAGGCGCCGGTCGACGATGTGAGCCACCTCGTCGTCGTCGAAGCGGCGGTTCCCGTGGCGCACCCCGCCAGGACCACGCGTGACGTCGGGACCGGACTCGATCCCGACCACGCCGACACCGAGCTCCGCCAGGCCCGAGGCGATAACCCCTCCGGCCGCTCCCAGCCCGACGACGCAGACCTGTGTGTGGTCGTCGACGATCACGACCGGGGACTGTTCTTGGGTCGACCGGCGTGACCGATCATCTCCCAGCCCCGCCGTCGGTGGTCACCGCCGAGTGCCGGATCGGCGAGCAGGATCTCCCAACCGAGAGCACGCACGGCGACGAACCGGGCCGCTTCGTCGGTCCCGGGTTCCGCCGCCGCCCACGCCGCCACGAGATCCGCAGCGTCACCCGGGGGACGGCACGCTGCGATGAGATCGGCGCCGATCGCGTCCTCGTCGAGACGGCGGCGGACGTACACCTCGGCGTCGATGTCCGGGCGGGGAACGGCCGCAGCCGTCAGAGCCGCCAGTCGCTCCGTGATGTCGCGTCGGTCCGCATCCACAGGCTCATGGTCGCAGAGCGACGCCCCCGATCACGGGTTCACGGCGCTCACCCCCCATGTCGCCGCGCCGAGTGTGGCCCGGTCACCGTCCACGAAGGGCCTGACGGCGTCGGCGGTCGCCGCGATCGCCGTCGCCTGACGCGCCGTTACCCGTTTCCAGGGCGTCGATGACCCCAGATGCTCGGTTTCGTGACCTCGGTCACGGTCCATGAGGCCTCGTCGACCCGGACCCCGCCGCAGCCGAACTCGACGTCGAACCCCGACGGGGACCGGCTGTAGAAGGACACCATGCGGTCGTTCGTGTGTCTGCCGAGCCCCATGGAGACCGGGACTCCGGCGGAGACGTGCCGTTCGAGGGTGGACCCGACGTCATCGAGCGTTCGGGCTTCGATCATGAAGTGGTAGAGCGCCGACTCCGGGGCACCCACCAGGGCGATGCTGTGGTGCCGCGGGTTGCACCGGGCGAACACCACGTCGTCGGCACCGGGCCGCCAGTAGTCGCTGACCCTGAAGCCGAGGACCCCGGTGTAGAAGTCGACGGAATCGTCGAGATTCGTCGTGCCCAACACGATGTGACCCAGACCCAGGTCACCTGTCACGAACCCACTGACCGCGGCCGCAGAGGTGAACGGTCGATGGTCGATGATCGGCCCCCAGAACAGCTCCACCCGGAACCCGCCGGGGTCTGTCGTGTGGATCATCCCTCGAACCCTGCGCGCAGCGCGTTCCTCGATGGTCGACTCCCGCACCGGATGGCCTGCGTCAGCGAGTTCGGCCCCGGCCTGTTCGAGCGCGGCGGCATCGGGCACCCGCCAAGCCGCAAAGGCCAGGCCCTCTGCATCGTGCGCCGTCCTCACCGCGACCCGCAGCGGTCGCTCGTCGATCCTGATGTCGAAGCCGGCCTCGTCCGCCTCGACGATCATGGTCCCCAACAGGTAGGCGTAGGTCCGCCACGCGTCGAGATCGGCGACGGCGACTCCGATGTACCCCAGTTCCCGGATGTCCATCGGGCCTCCCCTTCGCCGGCGTGTCGTTGCCGACGCTACATCGGCCTGGCGGATCCTCCATCGGAGGGCCACACCCCACCTCCGACGGCGCTGGGTCGGGTTCGGTAGTGTCGCCGACGTGTCTGAGAGCAACGAGTACGAACCGAGCACGTGGGACTGGGTACGCGAGCAGGTCGCGGAGTACGAGGCGTCCGGGGGAACACGGGCGAACACGTTGCGCGACACCGGCCTGCCGATCGTCGTCATGACGATGATCGGCCACAGGAGCGGCAAGGTCCGCAAGGTCCCGGTCATGCGCGTCGAGCACGGCGGCGAGTACGCAATCGTGGCGTCGAAGGGCGGCACCCCGGAGAATCCGGGCTGGTACCACAACCTCGTGGCGGACGGCCGGGTGACCATTCAGGACGGCCCGGAGCCACTCCCTTACGAGGTCCGGCGCGTCACTGGCGACGAACGGTCGCTCTGGTGGGAACGGTCCGTTGCGGCGTACCCGGACTACGCGGACTACCAGGCGAAGACCGACCGCGAGATCCCCGTCTTCGTCGCGAGCCGCATCACCTGGCCACGGGTGCCCCGGCCACGCCGCCGGGACCGACGAGTAGCCCGACGATGATCAGCACGGCCCCGTAGGCGAGCTGCTTGTGGAAGATCGCGACCACCCCGGAGACGACGAGGATCACGGCGAGAATCCAGAGGGAGTTGCCATCGGAGCCTTCTGTTCACTGCAGATCCGGGAGGTTCCGGGATCCCAGTGATCAGACCATCCACAGGTACCCACTGAATACACCCTTAGGGGTGAATAGTTCGATCGCCGGGCACCGTAAGGTGACTACTGCGATGATGCGAGAGAACAGGTCCGATCTCCCTTGCTCTGACCGACTACTACGACGACGTCGTCGACATCGTCCTGTACGACTCGTTCGCCCAACCACACCCCGATCACGGCGACATCGACGCGCTCGTGGCCAACCCACGCGCCCGGCGCGTCGTCATCTACACCTGGAACTTCCATCCCGCCCTCGTCGCCTCGGCGTTCGCGAGCGGCGTCAACGGGTACCTCTCCAAGACCCTCCCGGCCAGTGAACTCGTAGCCGCACTCGAAGCCGTACATCGTGGCGAGACGGTCACCAGTCCCCCGCCCTGACGCAACCGGCTCTCAGTCGGACTCAACTGGCCCGGACGCACCGAGGGCCTCTCCGAACGTGAAGCCGAGATCCTCGCACTCATCACCCAGGGCAAGTCCAACGCGCAGATCGCCGAGCTCCTGTACCTGTCGCCCAACTCGATCAAGACCTACATCCGCTCCGGCTACCGCAAGATCGGCGCCACCAACAGAGTCGACGCCGTGCTCTGGGGAGTCGAACACGGATTCAAACACGACCAGGCCCGCATCAGCCGCTGGATCCCCGCCCGCTGAGCGGAGGTCGGACGGTGGCTGCCAGGAACCCGGACCGAACCAGGCTCTCGAGGCCGGGGTCGATTACGGTGAGAATTTCAGCTGGTCGCGGTCATGATCTCCAAGTCCGTCGTGCCCACACGTCGTGGCTCCAACGACGAGATCTTCACCCCACTGCCTCAGCTCAGGACCCAGGAGCGGAAATGAACTCGTGCGCCTTCGCCTGAGTGAGTGGACGGAGCGGCTCCGCTCGAGCCTCTTCTTCGTTCCGATGCTCGGAATCGTCGTCGCCATTGTCGCCGGGTTGACCGGGCTCGCCGTCGACCGGCGGCTCGATCCCTCCAGAGATCTGCCGCTCGGGATGACCTCGACCGTCGACAGCGCGCGAGCGGTGCTCAGCACGATCGCAGGAGCGACCATCGCGTTCGCAGGCATCGCGTTCTCGGTGTCACTTCTCATCATCCAACAGGCCTCGAGTCAGTACTCGCCCCGCGTCATGCACACCTTGTTCCGCGACCCGTTCAACCGGCGGGTCATGGGCCTCGTCCTGGGAACCTTCACCTACTGCGTGATCGTGTTGCGATCGGTCCGCTCACCATTCGAAGAAAGCGGCGAGCCCGTCATCCCCAACCTGTCGGTGGCGGTGGCGGTGGTCCTCGGCATCGCCACGATCCTCGCCATCGTCGCGTTCATCAACCACAGCGCCCACACGATGGACGTGAGCGAAATCCTCGAACGCGTGCGGCGAGACGCTGTCGACCAGATCCGCCGGGAGTGGTCGCCCGCCGAACCCGGACACCCACGACCGCAGCTCGAGGAGGCTCCCGCCGGAGCAGGTCTCGAGATCAACTTCCACAGCAGTGGCTGGGTGCAGGACATCGACTTGGACGCCGTGTTACGCGCTCTGCCGAACGACACGGATCTGCGGCTCGAGACCTACCCGGGCCGCTATGCCATCGAAGGGACGGCACTCGCGAGCATGTGGCCCCGGCCGTCCGAACCCGACGAAGTCGAGCGGGCGGTTCGCGAGGCCCTCGTGTTGGGCCCGACGAGGACGATGCAACACGACGTCTCCTACGGGCTTCGCCAGCTCGCAGACGTCGCTCTCAAGGCGCTCTCACCGGGCATCCACGACCCGACCACCGCGCAGGACGCCATCTTCCACATCGCCGCCGTGCTCACCGAGCTCCTCCACCGCGACCCGCCGCCCTTCGTGCGCGATGGCGTCGACGGCGCCCGGATCGTCGTCGCTCAGCAGCCCACCCACGACGACCTCGTCCGCCTGGCGTTCGACGAGACCCGGCGCGCAGCCGTCGCCCAACCCACGGTGTGCATCTACCTTCTCGAAGCACTCCACCTCATCAGCGAAGCCTTGCACTCGGCGGGGCTCAGTGACCGCTGCGGCCCGCTGGTCGAGCAGGCTCGGCTCATCGCGAAAGGCGCGTCGATGTCCGCTGACCTGCTCGCCGAAGACATCGAGTCCGTCCAGGTCGCGCACGCCAAGCGGTTCAGCGTCGAGCCCCGGAGCTGACCCGGATACGCCCCCCTCGCCGGGTCAGCCGCGTTCGAAGGCGTCGTCGAGCCAGCGCGCCGTGACGTTCGGGTTGATCGTGCAGTCGAGCAGGAACGGCCCATCCATGAGGTCCACACCTTCCAGCGCGGCACGAACCTCGTCGAGGCTGCGTGCGCTGGCGGATCGGACGCCGATGCCCTCGGCGATGGCTGCGAAGTCACGCTCGGGGAACACAGACAGGTCGTCGGGCAGTTCCCACACCCGTGAGATCTGCAATTCCGAGCCGTAGGCGGAGTCGTTCATCACGACGATCAACAAGGGGGCGTCGAGGCGGAGGGCCGACTCGATCTCACCGAGGCTCATGAACAGGCCCCCGTCACCGATGAACAGCACAGTCGGGCGCTCGGGACGAGCCGCGGACACGCCCATCGAAAGGCCGAGTCCGAGGCCGATCGAGCCGAACGAGATGCCGTCCACGAATGCGTTGGCGTCGGGGATCTCCATGTAGCCGACCGGGTCACCGAAGAACCTTCCGGCGTCGGTGACGACGTTGCGCTGAGCCGGGAGCAGGTCGTTCAGCATGATCACGAGTTCGCGAGGATCGATGAGGCCGTCCTCGTGGACGAACACGATCTCGCTCTCGGGTCGGAAGGTGGCGAGTTCCTCGGCGCGCTCGGGCGTGCGGAAGCCGGTCGATGACACGTCCATGGCCTTGATCTGCTCGAGCAGCGCGGCGACGCTCCCCGCCGCATTCCCTGTCAGCAGGTACTCCTTGCCGATGTTGGCGGTCGAGACCGCGCCGCTGATGTCGCACCTCACGACATCCGCATCGGACCGCAGCAACGTCTGACGCACGGTCGTGAAGTCGTTCATGCCGGCGCCGACGATGAGAACGGCGTCTGCCAGGCCGGTCACCGACATCGCCATGTTCGTACCCAGGCCCCCGCAGATCCCGAGCGCGAACGGGTGGTTCTGGAAGAGTCCCTTGCCCTTGAGCGTGGTGGCGTACAGCGACCCGATGCGGTCCCCCAACTCCACCAGGTCGGCCTCGCAGCCGGCCTCCACGGCGCCGCGTCCGGCGATGATGATCGGTCGCTTCGCCCGGGCCAACGCTTCGGCGGCCGCTTCCAGGTCACCCGTGAAGTCCAGTGACCGCCCCTCGATGGTGGCGTCCGTGTCGTCGTTCCACGGATCCCATTCCAGTTCCTGGTAGTCGACCGGCATGTTGATGCCGATCGGGGTGCGTTCGCTGATCGCCGTCCGCACCGCGTTCACCGTCTCCGAGAAGACCCGGCTGACGTCGGAGAACTCGACGAGCGGAACGCCGGCGGCCTCGAAGAACGCCCGGTGGTCGACGTCCTGTGGCCATCCCTGCTGGTGTGAGGACACGTCCCCCACGGCGAACACGATGGGTGTCTGGGACTTCCGTGCAGCGACGAGCGCCGTGAGCGCGTTGGTCATTCCCGGGCCCTGCGTGGTCGTCGCGACCGCGAACGAGTCGGAGATCCGCGTGTAGCCGTCGGCCATGGCGATGCCGGCGGACTCGTGCCGCGAGCCGTAGTACGGCATCTCGAGACCGTTCACCCAGTAGTTGATGAAGCGGAGGTTGCCGTCTCCCATCAGGCCGAACATGTGGCCGGCGCCGGTCTCCCGCAGGGCGTTGCAGATCGCCTCGTAGACCTTCATCGGCCGAGACCCCACCGTGCTGGTCCGTCTGGCCCGGTACGTTCCCGTTCCGCTGTTGTCACCGTGTAGCCCCCTGTGCAGCCCGCGTGAAGCGATGCTGATTCAACACGGCGCCGATGTCAGGAGCCGTGGCCGACAGTCGTCGATATCGCCCGAACCTTAGCGGTTCCGGGCATTCCCCCTGAAGCGCTGCGATGTTGCTTCTGGATGCACCGTGGACGGATGTCGGCGTCGGTGGTCCGGGCGGAACTCGGCGGGGCGCGTGGTCGGGCTGGTTGACCAGACGTGTTAGGCATGACTAACATCCGCCCATGGGTTCGAGTCTGCTGATCACCCTCCGCGAGGGCCTCGAGATCGCCCTGGTCCTGGCCATCGTCGTCGCCTACCTGTGCAAGACCGGCCGCGGCAACCGGCTCGGTCCGGTCTGGGCCGGAAGCGCCACGGCCGCGGTGCTCTGTGTCGCAACCGGGGTCCTTTTCGATCGCGTCATCGGAGAGTTCGAGGGAAAGTGGGAACAGTTCATCGAGGGCGCTCTCGCGTTCACCGCGGCCGCAGTGCTCACCTGGATGATCTTCTGGATGCGTGGACACGCCCGCGGCATCAGCTCCGAACTTCACGCCAGAATCGACGCCGCCATCGACAAATCCGGGTTCGCGCTGGCGTTCGTCGCGTTCGTTGCGGTCGCCCGCGAGGGCTTCGAGACGGTGCTGTTCCTCCTCGGAGCGCAGACCTCCAGTGCGTCGGGCACCGCTGTGGTCGTCGGCGGCATCATCGGTCTCGGGATCGCAGCGGCCCTCGGCTACCTCTTCTACATCGGTAGCGATCGCGTCGACCTCCGGAGATTCTTCAACTGGACGGGTCTCCTGCTGATCGTGTTCGCAGCCGGACTCTTCGCCAAGGGCGTCCATGAGTTCCGTGAGTACTTCGAGTTCGAAGGCGCCTGGTACAGCAACACCGTGTGGAACATCACGAACGGTCCGGTCGCCGGTGGCTGGGTGCACGACTTCATGGAAGGTCTCTTCGGCTGGAGCGCACACCCCGAACGGGTCCGCGTCGTCGCTTACGTCGCCTTCGCGGTGCCGACGCTGTGGCTGTACTACCGGGGAGCACCGAACTACCGGGGAGCACCGAACCCGCCCGCTAGCCGGTCCGAGCCCGCACCGGCCTCTCTTCAGGAGACATCGGGATAGTCACCGCTGCCGCCGCACCTCTCTCGCGAGCGCCCCGTACGACACGACCGAACCTGCATCAAGAGCGACAGCCGGGCCCAGAGGCACCCGTTCGTGTCACCCGGCGTCGGTGGAGTCGTCCGGGAAGATCTCGGTTTCGCTGTGCTTGCGGGTGAGCATCGCCCACACGTCGTCGGCACCCATGGCGAGGTGCTCGTGGTGAGTGAGGGCGTCGATCACCTCTCGAAGGCTCGTCTGAAGTCGCTCGGCCTTTGCGAGAGGCTCGGGGTGGATGTCGCCTCCCTCCGCGTGTCGGCGGGTGAGCATCGCTACCACGTCGTCGGCGTCGGCAGCGAGATGCTCGAGGTGGTGGCGGAGCGTCCCGGGCTGGTCAGGGGTCGTCATGTCGGTTCTCCTCGTGGTCCGCGACAGTGTGGCCGATCCGCAGTCGTCCGGGATGCTCACGGCACGACCTGGCTCGGCCCACGCCCGAGGAAGAAGCCGTCGAAGCCGCCACGCCCGCGGGTGCCGGCCCGATCTGGACCGCCCCGAGTCGATGGCGCGTTCGTTGCAGGATCACAGTGTGCTGCCGGAGGCGATGAACCCGCTCACCGTGAGCGCTGCCACTGCGATCGTGAGCGTCCACGCCAGACGATGCCTCCCGGCGAGAACCGCTCCGACCACGCCAGCCGAGCTACCGAGTGCAGCGGTGGCGAAACCCACGCTGGTCGCGCCGGGTGTCCCCGCGGGAGCCACCGCCACCAACAGCGCAGCCGCTGTCAGGAACGCGACCCCGACGACGAGCGAGAACGTCGCCGGAAGCCGCTGCGGCAGCCCCCGAACCCCGGTCTGCTCGTCACCGACGCGATCGGGAAGCGTGTTCACGAAGTGCGCACCCACCCCCATCGACGCACCCGCCGACACCACCCACACAGGCGGAGCAGGTGAGCCTGCGAGCCCGAGGGATACGAACGCCGGAAGCGCCCCGAAGGCATAGGCGTAGGGAACAGCGCTCAGCACCGTGGACTTCAAGCCCGCGTTGTACGCCAACGCGGCCACCACCGCACTGAGATGAACTCCCCCCGCTGAAGCTCCCGAAGCAAACGACAGGGGAACGCACAACACCATGGCGATCGTCGCCGCCCGGAGGACGACGCCCGCCGTGATCTCGCCCGCCACGATCGGCTTGTCGATCCTGCCGGCTCGGCGGTCTCGATTGCGATCGAGATAGTCGTTGCTCCAGCCCACAGTCAGCTGTCCCGAGCCGATGGCCAGCGCGACCCACACCGACGACGCCCCTCTGCCGGCTGACAGCGCCAACGCTGTGGCGATTGCCGTCACAGCCAAGGTGGGCTGCAGGTGACACGCTCGAAGAAGAGGTCGGGGATTCAAGCCCCCCACGGCCACCACGACCCTGTTGGTCACCCGGGTCAGGTCGTGGATTCGGCGACCCCGCCGGGCACGAGCAGCTCCGCTGACATCTCATCGCGACAGGACGCGCAGATCCCGTGGGAGAGCGGCGGCATCGACGCTCGCTCCAGCAGGCGGCCGGCTTGAACGGCCTCCTCGATGTCCAGCCAGCGGGAATCATGCTGGGCTCGCCCACACCAACCGCACAGCGGAACGGGCTCGAGACCGTCGTCTCGTTCCGACTTCAGGTCGAGCAACGAAACAGGCGGGCGTGCTTCCTCGAAGGTCAGAGCGCACCGGAAGTGCACCCTGCCGTCGGACTCCGGCGTGACAGTCATGTCGAACCATCGCCGGGCATCAGGAGCATCGCATCGCAGCGGAACCTCAGCTCGCTTCTCGAACCGCCGAACGCGCTCGACGAGAAGCCGCCACAGTTCTCGGACCTCACTGTTGTCGAAGTAGGTCCACAGGGTGCGGTCTGACGCCGGGATCGCCAGCTCGGGGGCGTCGTTGTCGCGGGTCGACTCGGCCCAACTGTGTCCGACATCGACCACGACGTCGTTCGCGTCTATCCAGTACTCGACGACTTCGCTCGCGGAAGAGTCTCGCGACGGCGGTTCTCTGCGTGCCCTTGCTGCGTCCGCACGTACCGCCGCGTCGATCCGCTCCCAGAGCTCGGGCGGCGGGTCGAGCCGTTCGAAGTCCGATTCCTCGAGCTGCGAGAGGATCTCACGGACCCGGCTCGTAGCGGCGGCGTCGACACCTGCATCGTCCGCGTCACGCCTCATGACCTCAGCCTAGCCAATCCCGCGTTTCGGGCCGGTGCCTCTTCAGTGGCCGAGGAAGTCCCTACCCGCACCCGCCCAGCCGAGTTGCCGTGTCCCCTCCTCGGCGTCGGCCCTCGCCTGTCATCGCTGATCTTCCGCCACAGAACCGGGTGAAAGACGAGACGAAGCATCGAAGCTCGATCGCCTGAGGTCAGGACCCGATCCGTCGGACCAGGCGACGCGCGGCGAGCGGCCGACACGGCAGCGTCAGAAGCGGATCAGCAAGGCTGAAGTAGCTCGGCTCGTCGAGGAACGCAGGACCGGCAGCACGATCAAAGAGCTCGCCAGCCGGTACGGCATCCACCGCACGACGGTCATGGGCCACCTCGCTCGAGCAGGCGTCGAGCCCAGGACCGGCAAGCTCGCCCGACGCCTCGACGAAGCTCGCCGACTGCGAGCCCGAGGCTGGTCGTACGCCAGACTCGGCGAGCACTTCGGCGTTCGTCCCGAGACCGTTCGGCGCAGCCTCGTGCGGTACGGGCCGTAGTTCGCCAGGGACCTCCGGCTACTTCGCTAGTTTGATTCCAGTGTGATTGCAGAGGTCTTCCGCGCGCTCTCCAGTACTGGTACTACCCCGACGACGAGACACACTTCCGCCAGTTCACCCTCGAGTTCTCCGACGAGCCGATTGGCTTCGCCTGACTACCCAGCCGACGTGCAATGAGCGCTGCTCTGCGCCAAGGGCGAGACGGGCACTTCGACACCTGAGGGAAGCGGCCCACGAACGGACAAGCGAGCGGAAACCCGACTGGCGCCTCTACCAGGGGAACCGTTGTATCAAGCGCAACGCCGTGGGCCGTGAGGGACGGCTTTCACACCCTGGTTCGGATCTGCACGAGGTCGTTCATCTGCTCGATGTCCTTCGTGACCTGCGGATACTCGTCGAGGACGGTCCTGCAACTTGCGACCCGAATCCCACCCCCGAGCCCCCTCACAAGTCCAGGTCGATCCCGATGAGTTCGACAGTGCCGTCGGCCAACTCGATCCCGTAGACGACCGCGGCTCGGACCAGAACGCCAGCAACCACGAGCATCCGACTTGCAGGAACACCCTCGATCATCTCGGAGAGCGCTTCGAAGTCGAGGGCGAAACGTTCGACGATCGTTGGAAGCTCCAGGACAAGGAATCGGTCCGCGATGGCATCCCCTGCGGACCACGTTCCGGGCCGAGTTGCGCATCGAGTTGCTCGAAGAACGCGTGGGTGACTCGAACCTCGCGGCGTCGACTCAACGCGATTCGGTGTCGAGCAAGCCTCGGCCCTCGAGGAGATGCCGGGCATTTGCAGTGACCCGAGCGCGAAAGTCGGGATCGAGGTCGTCCAGGTCGGCGAGCTCCCCTTCCCGCACCAGCCGTGCGCGCTCGTCTGGGCTGAGGGCTTCCATCTCGGCGGCACTGAGTACGGGACGATCGGACATGACCGACACGTTACCAGTGGGGTCCGACAGCCTCGTTCGATGGCTCGCCGGCCACTCCTCGCGGGGCGCGATCCTGATCGTCGCGCTCCGGAACCCGAACAGCACCACCACCAGGGGAAACGCTGTAGCAAGCGCAACGCCGTGGGCGATGGGGGACTCGAACCCTCGACCTCTGCCGTGTGAAGGCAGCGCTCTAGCCATCTGAGCTAATCGCCCGGGACGGGTCAGGCTAGCGGGGATTCGGCGACAGGCGCCCTCTCCCAGACCTCCGCCAGCAACTCGTAGGAACGCAGCCGGTCCTCGGCCCCGTGGACCATCGTCGTCACCATGAGTTCGTCCACACCGGTGCGGGCAGCCAACTCCTCGAGGCCGGCGCGCACCTGGTCGGGATCACCGACGACCATGGTCGAGATCCGGTCCTCGACGAAGGCCCTCTCGGCGTCGGAGTACCCGTAGGCGGCGGCCTCCTCGGGAGTCGGCAGCACCGACGGCCGGCCCATCCGCAACTTCAGGAAGGCGAGCGCGGACGGACCGGCGAGCCACCGGGCCCGCTCGGCGTCGTCGGCACACACCACTCCCACGCCGATCGACGAGTATGGCGCATCCCGCTCCGGCGAGGGCTCGAAAGCACGCCGGTACACGGCGAGCGCGGCGTCGGTGTTCTGCGACGCGAAGTGGTGGGCGAACGAGAACGGCAGCCCGAGCCTGCCCGCCACCTGCGCCGAGTAGTCGCTGGACCCGAGCAGCCAGATCGCCGGCCCGAATCCCGGTGCCGGCACGGCGGTGATGTGGCCGTGGCGCCCCTCGAAGTACGCGAACAGGTCCGCGAGTTGCTGAGGGAACTCCTCGGCGCCGAGCCCTTCCTCGGTGCGTCGCAGCGCCGCGGCGGTGTGAGCGTCTGTCCCGGGGGCACGGCCGATGCCGAGATCGATCCGCCCCGGATGCAGCGCCTCGAGCATGCCGAACTGCTCGGCGACGACGAGCGCGGGATGGTTGGGCAACATCACTCCCCCGGCACCAACCCTGATCGTCTCGGTGGACGCAGCGAGGTGGGCGACGAGCACCGGCGGCGACGACGATGCGATCCCGGGCATGTTGTGATGCTCGGCCACCCAGAGGCGGTGGTAGCCGAGGCGCTCGACCAGCCGGGCGAGTTCTGTCGACGCGGCCAGTGCGTCGCCGGCCGTCGATCCGGCACCGACCGGCGAGAGGTCGAGCACAGACAGGATCGGCCGACGCCGACCAGCCCCGGCCGCGTCGGACCGGACCCGTTCGGGCTCAGACACCGTCGTTCGCAGCGAGAGGCCTCGGCGGCAAGATCCGCCCGACACCGGCTTCGGCCTTCGCCATCGCTGTGAGCACCACCTCGTCGCCGAAGCGGGGCCCCGCTATCTGAAGCCCGATCGGCATCCCCTCGTCGTCGACACCGGCGGGAACCGTCCCCACCGGGCAGCCGGTGAGGTTCCACGGGTACGTGAAACGGACCCACGACCGGGTCCTGTCGTCACCGATCCTCCCCAATCCGTCCACGCCGGGCGCCCGCCCGGCGGTCACCGGCGTCACGACCAGGTCCACCCGGCGAAAAATGCGCCGCAGACGGTCGCCGAAGGCCCGGGCAGCCCGCTCGACGTGCGCGTACTCGGCCCCGGTCATGGACTCGAACCGGTCGAGGAGACCGGCGAGGCCCGGTTCGACCTCGACACCCTCCACCTCGCCGGGAGGCCGGATCTCGATCATCGGCACGATGGCCAGGGGCAACCACAGGTCGATCGGGTCCTCCCACTCGGTTCCCAGGTCGACGAAGTCGGCGCCCATGCGCTCCGCGCAGATCCGGGCGGCCTTCTCGGCCACCTCCGCGATCTGGGGATCGACCGGCCCACCGTCGGGACTGGCCGACCACCCGATCGCCTTCGGGGGCGACATCCCGCCCCGCAGGCCCGGGTCGACGATCGCCGCCGTGGCGAGCGCCACATCGGCCACGAGCGCACCGATCGGTCCGTCTCGCACCATCGAGCCGTCACCGGGGCCGAGGGTGACATCGCTGCGCCCCGCCGTCGGGACGAAGCCGGCGACGCCGCACAACGATGCGGGGATCCTGATGGAGCCACCGGCGTCGGAACCCGTCGCGAGAGAAACCATCGAACCCGCCACCGCAGCAGCGGACCCCCCGGACGAACCCCCGGCCGACCGCGAGAGATCCCAGGGGTTGGCGGTACGACCGTGCAACAGGCCGTCGGTGTCGGGCTGCCAGCCGAACGCGGGCGTGTTCGTCTTGCCGACGACGACCGCACCGCACGCGCGCAGCCGTGCGACGATCGGCGAGTCGAAGGGTGTGGGCTCGGCGTCGGCGAACAGGGTGGAGCCGTAGGTCGTCGGGTAGCCAGCGACGTCGTGGAGGTCCTTGACGGCGATAGGTACGCCGGCGAGTCGCAGTGCGAACCGGTCATGGCGAAGATCCACGGCCTCGGCGTCTGCGAGGGCCTGCGCCGGGTCGACCATCACGAAGGCCCCGATCGGCTCATCGAGCTCGGCGATCCGCTCGAGGGTGCCGGCCACGACTTCGCGGGCCGTCGTCCGACCTTCCCGCACGGCGCTCGCCGTTGCCGCCACACCCCCGACGATCACGATGGGTACTGCTTCAACTCGACACCGTTCCCGTCAGGGTCCCGCACGTACCAGGCCCGGCCGTAGCCGCGGGCGCCCCAGAGGTCTCTCGGACCCGATGCCCCCTCGATCCGGCCGGCTGCTTCGTCGAGGTCCACTGTGGGATCGACGACGATCGCGAGGTGGTCCACGTTCTGGCCGGTCCGTTCGCCTTCGACGAGGTCGATGACGGCGGTGTCGCTGATCCGCACGGACGGGAACGGGGTTTCGCCCGCGCGCCATTCGTCCACACGCTCGGGGGCACAGCCGATGACGTCGACGTACCAGTCGAGCGATGCCTGCGCGTCCTCGACCACGAGAACCACGTGATCGATCGCGACGGGTCGGATCTGTCCTCCCACGGACCCGAAGCTACCCGCTCGGTATCGTTGATCCGGTGACAGGGATCGCATGTCCACGGTGCGGGGAGGACGACGACCTCCGCGGCGACCGCGAGGGTGACGTCATCACCATCACCTGCGGGGCGTGCGCAACCGTCTGGGACCGCGACACCAGTCCTTCGTGTGCGACGTGCCGGTCGACCGACGTGCGGCCTGCATTCGAGGCGATCGTGGAGAAGTCCCGAGGGACCCAGTTGTCGATGCAGAGCGTGCGACTCGTGCACCTGTGTGTCGAGTGCGACGCCGAGCGGCTTGCCGTGTACCAGGTGTCGAACCGACCACTTCCCCCGCCCGAACTGCCGACCGCGTCAGGCCAACGCGAAGACTGAGAGTCGACTGTCACACGGGTTGGTTAGTGTGTGTTCATGGTCGAACACATGTTCGCAGCCGGTTCCGAGAGGGACCGTGACACTGGCCTCGGGGAGGTCCGTGGGGCGCTCGACGCGGCGGCTGTGCGGCTGCGCAGCTTGGATGTGGCGTGCCTTGGCCTCGACGAGTTGACGGTGCTGTCGAAGGACCTCGAGAGCCACCGTCGTGTGGTGGCGGCGGCGTCTGCGCGCACGGCGGCTGCGATCGCGTCGCACACTGCGCCACCCGGCCCCGGCGCCGGCGGCGGTGACGACAGCGAGGATGACGGCGGTTCGGTGCCTCCTGCGCCGCCTGCGGGCGGCGCCGGCGACGCGGCCGGCTCGGATCGCGATGAAGCGAACCGGCAGCGCCGCGCGGCGCGGGTCGCGCAGATCCTGCCCGCGGCGATTGCGGCGCTCGACGCGGGGGCGATCACCACCGGCCACATCGCGGCGCTGTGGTTCGCATGCGAGGCCGACCCCGTGCGGGCGCGCCGCGACGAGGATCATCTGGTCGCGTGGGCGCGACGGGTCCCCGTCGCCCGGCTGCGGCAGCTGGTGCGCAACTGGTGCCGCCACGGCGAAGACCCCGAAGACCGCGCCGCGGAACAGGACCGCAAACGCGGCGTCTACATCGACACCGGCCACCCCGACGCGATGATCCGCCTC